>JAAYLJ010000145.1 GCA_012521935.1 Campylobacteraceae bacterium
GCCTCTACAAATCTACTTTTTCCACGCCTTTGGGCCAGTAGTGTGGATGGATTCACCACTAGAATCAACTGCCACAGTAACTGGCATATCTTTTACCTCAAACTCATAAACTGCTTCCATTCCAAGTTCTGGAAATGCTACAGTTCTAGCTGATTTAATAGCTTTAGCAATGAGATATGCTGCGCCGCCAGTCGCAATCAAATAGATACTTCCATACTCTTTAATTAATTCAATAGTCTTAGCTCCTCGTTCTGCTTTTCCTATCATTCCAAGTATGCCTGTTTCTAAAATATCTTTTGTAAATTTATCCATTCTAGTAGAAGTTGTAGGGCCTGCTGGTCCAACTACCTCATCTCTTACTGGATCAACTGGCCCAACATAATAGATCATTCTATTTTTCAAATCTAGCCCATCAGGAAGTGGTTTACCTGATTTGATGATATCTATTATTGTCTTATGAGCAGCGTCTCTTGCGGTTAAAATTTTTCCACTAATTAAAAGTGTATCGCCAGATTTTAGGGAGCTTAAGTCCGCTCTAGTTAGTCCATCAATGTTTACTCTTTTTAAACCCTCAGTTGGAAGCTCAATATCTGGCCACAAATCAAGTGAAGGAGGAGTAAATTTTGCTGGGCCTTGGCCATCAAGTGTAAAATGAATATGCCTTGTAGCAGCACAATTTGGAACGATGGCTACTGGCAAAGAAGCAGCATGGGTTGGGTAATCTTTAATTTTAACATCTAAAACAGTATTGACTCCACCAAGTCCTTGCGCGCCAATGCCTAGATTGTTCACTTTTTCAAATATAGCCAATCTTTTCTCTTCTAAGTGATTTTTTGGCCCTCTTGCTTTTAAGTCATAAATATCTACTGGATCCATAAGTGCTTCTTTTGCTAAAAGCATAGCTTTTTCTGCACTTCCTCCAATCCCAACTCCTAAGATGCCAGGAGGACACCAACCTGCACCCATTCCCTCAACTTGCTTGACAATCCACTCAACTATATCATCGCTTGGGTTTAAGACTCCAAATTTAGCCTTATTTTCACTTCCACCACCTTTGGCTGAAACTCCTATTTCAATCTTATCTGATAGATTTGTTTCAATATGGACGATGGAGGGAGTATTGTTTTTAGTATTTACTCTAGCGCCCGCTGGATCGGAGAGTACGGAGAATCTTAAAGTATTATCTGGATGAGTATAAGCTCTTGCTACTCCTTCATCTAAAACTTCTTGAAGTGGTCTTTTTATATCAAGTTTAGCATTGAGGCCAAGCTTGACAAATATTGTCACCATGCCCGTGTCTTGACATATTGGCCTTTTCCCAACGGCACACATTTTAGAGTTAATTAGTATCTGTCCAATGGCATTTTTAGCCGCTGATGAAGGCTCATTTTCATAGGCTTTAACCATACCTTTTACAAAATCTTCTGGATGAAAATAGGAGATATATTGAAGTGCATCCTCAACACTTTTAATAATATCTTCCTCAGTAATAGTACTCATATTGCTCCTTTTTGGGTATATCTAGGCCAAAACCAAGATAAAAATATTTTATATATTTTATCTAATAAAACTAAATCTGAAATAACTTAATGGGAGCAAAAAAAGAAGAAATCCCGCAAAAATGCGGGATTATATTAACTAAGTGAAGCGCCAAGCATCCATAATTCTTTTTCAAAGTAAGCAACTTCATCTTCTGCCATTGCAACAGTTGTGCTATCGTTTACTTCATCAGCTGCGTTAGCTAACTCTTGAAATTGACCTTTTAAGTATTGAAAATCTTTTATAATGTTTTCAAGTACATACTTAGCATCAAAGCTGTCACCTTTTTCTTCTTTAATTTTTGTTAAAGATACTATATCTCCAATAGTTAAAACAGCATTTCCACCAAGCTGTATAGCTCTTTCAGCTAAATCATCATACATTTCACCTAATTTGTCATAAATTTCTTCAGTGTTATTATGAATTGGATAAAACTGAATACCTTTAATATTCCAATGATAATTATGAATCTTTACATAAAGTGCATGCGCATCCGCTTGCAACTGGTTTAATTGACCGATAACTGAACTCATCTTCTCTCCTTATTTTTTTTAATATTATAAAGAAAAATACTTAAAGGATAATAATTTTCCTTTAGTAATTCTCCACCTAAACTTAATATTCAATTATACCTTGCAAGCACTAAAAATAAGGTTTATTTATCATAGGAATTTACTAGATTAAGCAAATAGTATCTTTACACACTTTACAAAGATAAGTTGCAGATTTTTTCTCAATTTTATTATGTAAAATAGTGCTAATGAAGTGAACTTTATCTTTACATTTACAGCCATATCTATATCTTTTACTCTCTCTTATTTTTTGTAAAACTTCATATTTAACTTTAGAATCCACTAAAGTAAAACTTTTCAAAATCCTTTTCCACTCCTTGCCATGAGCTTTGACTCTATTTTTATATAGATAATAAACCACTGCGTGAGCTAACTCATGAGGGAGCACATCGTGCAAATAAGAGTCGCCATATTTTTCTAAAAGTAGCAAATGAAGCCTAATAGTAAAGTTTTTTTTATCGCGCCAAATACATTGTCCTATTGTGCTATAACCTTTTAAATCAATTTTAAAATCTATATTAGAGTTAAATCCATAAAGCTCTTTGGCTTTTAAAAAGTATGGCTCAAAAACTTTTCTAACCTGCTTTATTTGCAATTTTTTCCCTAGAATATAAATTTAATTGATATGTTATAATAGCGCAAA
This sequence comes from Campylobacteraceae bacterium, assembly GCA_012521935.1. Classification (GTDB taxonomy): domain Bacteria; phylum Campylobacterota; class Campylobacteria; order Campylobacterales; family Campylobacteraceae; genus JAAYLJ01. Next base: position 2,755 of record JAAYLJ010000145.1, read on the forward strand.
AAAAGGAGCATCATGCCAGTTTATAATGATTTTGGAAAATTTATCTTAAGATTTTCCGTTGGTTTTTTAATGCTTTTTCATGGCGTTGCAAAACTTATTCATGGTGTTGGTTTTATTAAAATGACACTATCAAATGCTGGCTTACCACAATTTTTAGCTTATGGAGCTTATGTTGGTGAGTTTTTAGCCCCACTTTTTCTAATTTTGGGCTTTATGACTAGAGCCTCAGCAGCAACCATCATTTTCACAATGATAATGGCTATATATCTTGTTCATAGTAAGGATCTATTTGCTATCACCCAAACAGGAGCTTGGGCCATTGAAGTTGCGGCATTTTATATCTTAACTTCAATTGTCATCATATTAGTTGGCCCTGGAAAATATAGCATTGACAAAAAATAAAACTGGAACAATTCCAGTTTTATGTTCTAAATTCTGCTAGTTTTTGACTTAGATTTTCAGTTAAAGTTCCCAAATGCTCAGATGCAGAAGAGATCTCTTCAACACTTCTAGCATTATTTGAAGAGAGTTCATTTATCTTGTTTATCTGCTTAGTGATTTTAGTAATATCTTCACTTGTAGATTCAAAATAACTAGCACTTTTGTCGCTAGCTTTAAGAGCAAAAAGCACTTTAGATACTGCTTGAGATATGTGAGACTGAGTTTTGCTAGTTAAATCCAGTAAAGCTTGTACTTCATTTGCATTATAATCCATTTGCTGTGCGCTATCTACAATGGCTTGAACTATCACATTTATAGTTGCATTAATTTCAGTCAAACTTCTTTGAGTTCTCTCGGCTAAATTTCTAACTTCATCTGCAACAACAGCAAATCCTCTTCCATGCTCTCCTGCACGTGCAGCTTCAATAGCAGCGTTAAGCGCAAGAAGATTTGTTTGATCAGCTATATCATTAATGACAGTTA
>JAAYLJ010000016.1 GCA_012521935.1 Campylobacteraceae bacterium
CAATATTTAAATGACAAAAGAGATAAATGTAAAACAAAAGAGTGTTTATTAAAATTTTATGATACTTATGATTTTTTTGTTGGAGCAATAGAATGGTCGATGCAAGAGATTAATGAAAAGTTTGAGCGTATAAGTTTCAATAGTTTTATGAGAATTTATGAATGGCATCAAAGCATTCCTGGCTCAGAAGAAAGCGATATAAAACTTTGTAAAAATTTATTTGACGACTTAGTAAATAGCTTGAATAACATAACTATTATAAAACCAATAGTTCAAATGGTTACATACGATGATGAAAGATTAAAAAAAGCACTTGGAGCTTGTTATGAAATAGCAGCCAATGCAACAATAGAATCATTTTACTACAACAACATCTTGAATAACTATTACTCTCTTTGGAGTGTTGATATAGATAAAGATGGCGTTAAAGAGCTACTTATAATAAAAAACAATATTACTTGGCAACTTCTAGATACAAAAAAATGTGAAACTGCTCTTAAAGACCCTAATTTTAATCCCAAAAAAGACAAAGTTTATACTGCAATCGATTATACAAAATCTGAAGGTTTTCCCGTAACACCTCCTATATTGGTTGATTATGACAATAGTATAAGAATGATAGATAGCAGTTTTGCATATAAAGATTCTGGCTATATGAGTATAAATACTCTGTCTGAAACAATAAATTTTCAAAAAAGTTCGCAGTATCAGGGCGTTGGCTCATACCAAATTTTTTACAATACATGTATGGGCTCTTTTTATAAAAAATAACTAAAGGAGTTACTATGATTGTGCCACATTATGTTTATGACTCAAAGCAAGAATACCTAGAAGCATTAAGACAGTTTTTAGGAGGAGCAGAAGGCTCATCTGCTACAGTGTATGATGATGGTGTTGGTGTGCCAACTATTGGGCATGGGTATGCTTTGCTTGTAAGAAATAACATTGGACAGCTAGCAAGAAGAAGTTGGGAAAGTGATTTTGGAGCTGCCGGTATTAATTTTACAGTAGCTGAGCAAGAAGTGTTAAATGATTTATTAGATGATATATTGGCTTCACCAAGTCAAATTAGTCAACTTTTACAAAATTATAATGATAATGACAATGCATTCAATCTGTTGGGCAATCAACAGATAAATTTATATGAAACTAGTATAAATACATATATAGTGCAGGCAAATAATTGGATAAATGGTGTACAAGCTGGAGCATCTGCTGTTTTTGCTAATTCTAAAGAGATGATAGCTTTTGTTAGTTTGGCATTCAATGGAGTGCTTGCTACAAGCACTGGTCTTAGAGATGCTGTAATAAGTGGTAACCGTGCTGAAGCATGGTATGAGATAAGATACAACACAAATTCAGGAACTTCAAGAAGTCTTGGCATAGCAAATCGTAGAGTTGCTGAATCAGATATGTTTGGTCTTTGTGATAGTGGTAGTTTAACTGAAGATAAAGCTAAAGAAATCTTTAGAATGTATACAAGACATAAAGGACATGTTGGCGAAAATGTTTTGGTTGGTGATAAATACACTATATTAGGCGAAGAATCACAATTGGCAACCTCTTACTTAGGCTCCAACTCCTTCGCCTCCCAATCAGCCCAAGCAAAGAACTTTTTAGTTGATAAGTTTGGAGAAGGTGTAGTGATAGATGGTGAGATTTTAGTTGGTGCTGGGCTTGATAGTTATGAGTATATAGATAATGGTAATTATGATGATATTTTAACTGGCACCTCTAAAAGTGACCTAATCTTTGGCGAAAGAGGCGACGACA
>JAAYLJ010000146.1 GCA_012521935.1 Campylobacteraceae bacterium
CTTGAAGTGTTTTTTCATAAACTATGCCACCCTCTTTTAAATCAAAATAGCCAACATTTGCAACCTCTCCTAAGCTACTTGCCAAAATATAGTAAAAAATCAATTGAAAATCTACTCTATTTTCTACACTTTTAGGACCTTGTTGCAAGGTTTGTCCACTCTTATAATCAAGCACTTCAAGCATGCCTTCTGGATTTTTATCTATCCTATCAATTATTCCTTTTAAGCTAATTCCTTCAAAATCACAAAAAAGAGCCTCTTCTAGCTTGTAAGGCCTCCACCCTTTTTCAAATCTTTCCATCTCTTTTTGGGCAATAAACTCAACTCTTTTTGCCCATATGCCAGCTTCAAACTCCCACCATAAACTTGGCTCTAAAGATGAATAAAGTGCTTCTTTAATGCTTTGTAGCCAAAACTCTTTATCGGTAAAGATTTTTTCATTTGTTGGATTTTTATATATCTTTTCAAATGCTTTATGAATAGCACTTCCTACCTTAGCCGCCTCTAGTCCATCAGCTGGATAGTTTGGTTGTGGAATTTGTTCAATATATTTATAATAGTACTGTCTATGGCATGTTAAAAGTGTTCTTAACCTGCTAGCAGATAGAGGCTTATTAGTAATTTGATGCTTTGTTTTTGGTACTTCTTTTATGGGGTCTAACTCTTTTCCAAAGGGCATAAAAAATAGAAGTTTTTCTGGATCATAACTCCAATACTCTTTGTTAAATGAGTCTAAAAACCTTGATGGCATCTCCTCTCCATTTTCCACATAAGAGATGGCTCTTATTCTAGCTTGAGCTAAAAGCTTATGGTAGAAATATCTTTGCAACTGCTCTCTATCAAAACTTGTTGGCATAGATGCAAAAGATCTAATTTGCGATGAAAGAAAAAGGTCTTTTTTACTTCTTTTTGGAATCAATGATTCATTAAAATCTGGTATAATTACCCCTTCATAGCTTGATCCTCTAGTTTCTAAAACTCCCATAACAGTAACTGGCCCACCACCAACATCATCCACTCTTTGCTTGCCTAACTCTTGCAAAAACAATGTTATGGCATCTTTAAATACTAAAGTCCCAAACCATTCAAATACTCTTTTAGATTTTAAAAGTACCTTTTGAATAGTCTCATCGCTATCTTTAATCTCCAAAAGCTCTGCAAATTCGTTAAAATTAACACTTCTTTGCCAAGCCTCACTCCACCCCTTTAGCTCCCCTAATCTTTCAACTCTTAAGTGGTTTTCTGTATTTTTTGTATTTAAAAGCTTCCAATTTGCATTTAATTTCTTATAAAACTCACTCTCTTTATAGCTAAAGCCCATAGCAAAGTTTAAAATTCTATTTTTATCATATAGCCTTAAAAAATCTGCAAAAGAGTCATCTGGCAAAACAACAGCGATTCTTTGTGGCGCAATATTTTGCTCCAAAAATCTAGTTATTTGATCAAAAACAAAACCAACTTGTAAACTTCTTTGTGAAAAACTAGAAGTAGTTACATTTAAACTTGTGGGCAACTCTTTTGTAAGAGTTGGTTGCTCTAGC
>JAAYLJ010000017.1 GCA_012521935.1 Campylobacteraceae bacterium
TAAGATGGAGTAACTCCAAATCTACCTGAGGCTATCTGTTTTATCTTAGAGTTTTTGAAGCTTTTTAATCTTGAGGGAAGCTCTCCTCCTTCTCCTGAGTTACTCATGGCTCCCATTGTATTAAAAGCTTCTGCTAACGCTTCATGAGCTTCTGGCGAGATTGAGCCAAGACTCATTGCTGCACTACTAAATCTTTTCCAAATCTCCTCTACTGGTTCCACTTCATTTATGTCTATTGGTTTTCTATCTGATTTTATATTTAAAAAATCTCTTACCATTCTCTCTTTTCTAGAATTAATTAACTCTTTTACCTTCTCATAATCCTCTTTTTTCCCAGTGATAGATGCAAGATGAACAGCGTGCACAACTGAGGGGTTAAAATCGTGATACTCCCCTCCATCAAGATATTTATAAAATCCTCCAAGTTCTAATGGGAATGTTTTTTGAACCTTGTCTAATAAGAAAGCTTTTTTATGATTTTCTATCAATCTTGTCTCAATATCTTCATAACTAAGTCCTGGGATTAAAAGATGCGAGTTTGGAAAACACTCTTTTGCTATCTCTTTAGAGAGTCCTATAATGTCAAATAAGGATGAGTTTTTATATGAAGATATGGTGGCTATTCCCATTTTAGATAAAATTTTTAACAACCCTTGCCCAAGAGCATGGTTAGAGTTTTTCAAATATGTTTTTGTCTCAAATAGGGAGTTTTCATCACTCTTGCACTCATTAAACACAGTTGCATAAAAAAGATAAGGGTAAATTGCACTAGCCCCATAAGCAATTAAACAGGCACTTGAGTGAGCATCAAATACTTCAGCTGTTATAGCTACAATGGAAGCCTTGTGTAAAATATCCTCTTTTTGCAAGGCTTGATTAACTCTTCCAACTGCCATTGCCATAGGCATAGCTAAACACTCTTCATTAACTCCTCTATCATCTAAAAATACAACTCTTACGCCCTCTTCTTTTACCGCCCTAACAACACTATTTGCCAGTTTTTCTAAGCTACCTTTTAAATCACTCTTAAACAAAGTAGAAAAAGCTTTGTTTTTATAAGCTTGATTGTATCTAGGCTTGCTCTCATCTCCAAAAGATTTAAGTATTTCAAACTTCTCTTGCATTAAGATGGGTGAGATGGTTTTTATTCTTTTAGCATGGTTTGGAGTCTCTTTTAAAACATTTCTATACTCCCCAAAACCAACATTTAAACTCATAACTATTTTTTCTCTAATTGGATCAATTGGGGAGTTTATAACTTGGGCAAATTTTTGTTTAAAAAAGTCCATAAATGTTCGTTGTTTTTTACTAAATGAAGCTAAAGGTGTATCATCTCCCATGGAGCCAGTACCCTCTTTTCCATCTTTGGCCATAGGAGTGATGATTAACTCTTTTACCTCTTGAGTTATGTTAAAAAATCTTTGCAAATGGTGTAAGTTTTCTAACTCATAATCTGAAGTTTTTGAAAAAGGGATCTCTACAAACTCTTGAAGATAGACTAAATTTTGATTTAACCAGTGCGTATAAGGGTTTGAATCTTTTAAATAATCATTAATCTCTTCATTTTTCATAACTTTGCCAAATTTTAAATCAATCCCCATCATTTGGCCACTTTGTAAGCTGCCATGCTCTAAAATATTCTCTTCATCTATGTCTATAACGCCAAATTCACTTGCTACGATGATTCTGCTATCTTTAGTGATGATATATTTTGCTGGTCTTAATCCATTTCTATCTAAAATACATCCTACATATCTTCCATCAGTTAAGCTTACAGCTGCTGGGCCATCCCATGGCTCATAGCTTGCACTTGTAAATTCATAAAAAGCTCTTAAAGATGAGTCCATATGAGGTGCATTTTCCCATGGAGCTGGGATTAAAGATCTAGCTGCTTTGAAAAAATCTATTCCATTTAATAGCAAAAATTCAAACATATTATCTAGCATTGCACTATCGCTTTGCTTATTGTGCGTAATTGGAAGTAATTTTTTCAGCTCCCCAAAGGTAAAGATTTGACTTTTAATTCTTTTACCTTTTGTTGTTGCATGAAAAAGATTTGAATTAACTGAGTTTATCTCTCCATTGTGCGCAAGTGTTCTAAATGGTTGCGCTCTTGACCAACTTGGAGTTGTATCAGTTGAAAATCTTTGATGAATGATGGCAAAGGTTGTTTTAAAAAGCGGATTGGATAAATCTTGATAAAACTCCTCTATAAAAGAGGGCATCATAAGGCCTTTATAAACAATCAGCTTATCTGAAAAAGAGGCTATGTAAAACTCTTCATCGTCCTTTAGGGCACTCTCAATTTCTCTTCTAGCTAAATAGATAAGGGCATCAAATCTTTTAGTAGCAATCAAAGATTTTGGTGTGACAAAAATTTGAACAATTTTGGGCATCTTTTTTAAAGCTTCATCTCCTAAAGCTTTGCTGTTAATGGGTACATTTCTATATAAAATAACTTTTAAATCATTCTCATGACAAATCTCTTCAATAACCCGCTTTTGCTCCTCATTTTGCAAAAAAACCATGGCTATTGCATACTGTTTAGGAAGATCGATTTTTAAATTTTTTGCCTCAATTTTAAAAAACTCTTTAGGCAAAGAGAATAAAATCCCACACCCATCTCCACTTTTACCATCTTTACTCATTGAGCCTCTATGAGTCATTCTCTTAAGTACCGAAATTGCGTCAGTTGTATTTTGAAATGAGGGTATGTTTTCAATATTTGCAAGTAGTCCAAAACTACAGCTATCTTTAAAACTTTTAAATCTATCCATATATCGCCCTTTATGTTAAAATTAGTTTTAAGAGAAAATTTTTTCATCGTAGCTAAAAATTGCTTGATATTTGATAAATATCATATTTTAGGCGTTTTATGGTAGCTACATATCTAAATAAATATAAATATACAATAAATTTGGAGATTTTTGTGCAAGGGTATATTTTGAACACATTTCCAGTTAAAGATGAAGATATGATTGTCTATATTTTGACTGAAAATTCACTAAAAAGTACATATAGATTTTATGGGGCAAGACATTCGACTATACAAGTTGGCTATAAGATAGATTTTGAGCCCCATCACAACATAAAATCAAACATTCCAATGCTACGCAATGTTTTACATCTAGCACATCCTTGGAATGCAAATAGAGATAGAATGCTTCTTTGGCAGCAGTTTGTTATGCTTTTTTACCCACACTTAAAAGAGCTTGGACATTTAGAGGGTTTTTATTTGAAGCTTTTAGATTGGAGTGCATTAAGGTGGGGAAAACAAAATCCAAAAAGAGTAGCAATTGAGTCTTACATAAAGCTTTTAAAGAGTGAGGGGAGATTAAATAGGGAGTTTAACTGCTTTATATGCAATGCTCCCACTAAGGAGGAAGCAGTTATTGCAAGATCATTTTTACCAGCTTGTAATTCTTGCTTGCATGGAGCTAAGATTAAGACAAAAACTCTAAATTCTCTTTTTAAAAGCAACTCTTCTTTAGAGATTAGTGATGAGGATGTTGAGAATTTATGGCTAACTTTACTTGAGGGACTTTAGTTTAAAAACTCTTTGTTTAAAAAAGTTGACATATGTATATTTTCAAAAGCTGAACTTAAAGAGATAAAAAGCTGAGGGTGTTCTTTTTCTAAGTTTGCTAATAACTCTTTAGTTTTTGCTCTTGCATGGGGCATTTTTATATCAAATCTCATTGCTGGACATGCTTCATCACCAACTACGGTTAAGTTATTGTTTTTTGCATTATCAACTAACTGCCTCTCTCTTATGTGAATAAAAGGCCTTATGACTACAAGTCCATTTTTTGCTCTATATTTTGGTGGAAAGCTTCTAAGAGCACCATTGTAGATAAAATTCATAAAAAAACTCTCAGCCGCATCATCTAAATGGTGCGCTAAAGCAAGCTTATTAAACCCATGCTCTAGGGCATAGCTATATAAAATACCTCTTCTCATTCTTGAGAAAAAACTACAAAAAGATGAATTTTTTCTTATCTTTTGGCCAGAAAGTTCATAAACATTTGAATCAACCACTTCATGAGAAATTCCATATTTTTGGCAATGTTCTTTTAAAAAACCATAATCTTCACCCATGCCATAAGAGAGTGTTACAGCTTTAAAATTAAATTTATGAGGTGTAACTTTTTGCATATGCGCTAAAGCGTGCATAAGAGCTAATGAATCTTTACCTCCACTAAGTCCTAGCAAAATATTGTCATTTTTTTCAATTAAAGCGTACTTTGCATTGGTTCTGCCAATTTGGCTTAATATTTTTTTACTTAATTTAACCACTTAAATCTCTTTTAAAAGTGAAGCTATGAAACTACTACTAACCTTAGAAGACTCTTTCAAAAATGTATCAAAATCAAAAGTTGCATCCATATCGGCTGCATCACTAATTGCCCTTAGGATAAAAAATGGAATATTTAATGCGTCACAAACAACAGCAACAGCTGCCCCTTCCATCTCAATCGCATCTGCATCAAAAATTTTAGCTATTTTGTCTTTTACTTCACTACTGCTTACAAACTGATCTCCAGTAGCTATTATGCCATCACTTAAGCGCAAGCCCTTCTTTGTAGCAACCTTATGTGCTAAAGAGAGTATCTTCTCATCACAATTTACATAAACTGCGCCTCCTGGAACATATCCAAGCTTATGTCCAAAAGCTGTAATGTCTAAATCATGCTGACAAAGCTTTTTAGCTGCTATTAAATCTCCAATTTTTAAATCTTTATTAACTGCCCCTGCAACTCCAGTAAAAAGGATTAGGTTAACTCCATATTTTTCTATCATAGTAGCAGCAGTTAGGGCAGCATTTACTTTTCCGATTTTGCTATATGCTAAGACTATTTCATGTTTATCAAATGATCCAATATGATATATATTTTGACCATACTCTTCTTCATTAAGTTTAGTAAATCCACTATTTTCTTTTAAGAAAGGCTCAATTTCCTCTTCCATTGCTCCCATAACGCCAATTTTCATATCTATCCTTAACTAAATTTTTAAAAACTCTTCAATGCTTTTCATATCTACTATGGAGTAAGTAGGTTTTTTAGTAATTCTTCTATTTAAACCCTTTAATACAGTTGCACCAAACTCAATGAAGTAGTCAATTTCATCTTCATTTTGCTCAATGGACTGCTTATATAAAACTGGTTTTACAAGCTGTTTTCCAAGCAAAGAGACTGCACTTTTTTTATCGCTATATGGCTTTGCTGTTACATTTGAAATGATTGGAAATAAGAAACTATCTTTTAAAAAAGAGTTAAGCTCATCAGTAAGTGGCTCTTTTGCTTGATTTAATAGTGGAGAGTGGCTAGCAACTGACATGTTTAAAACCAGTGCTCTTTTTGCTCCAGCCTCTTCTAAAAGTGGCTTTAATGTGTCTAAATCACTCTTGATTCCTGAAATAACAATTTGACCAGAAGAGTTATAATTCGCAGGCCATACTTTCAAGCCTTGATTTTGTAAAGATTGGCAAATCTCCTCAACAGTCTCATCCTCAAGTCCTAAAACCGCCATCATACCAGCTTCAACATCTTTGCAAGAGTTTTGCATTAGTTTACCCCTATGGTTAACTAGTTTAACTCCATCTTCAAAACTAAGTGCAGTAGTTGCATACAAGGCTATAAATTCGCCCAAAGAGTGCCCTAGTGCAAATTTTGGTGTTACTTTTTTATTCTCTTTTAAAAGCTCTAAAGCTGCTATGCTAACGGTATAAATCGCTGGTTGAGTAAACTCTGTTTTTTCAAGCATCTCATTTGGATTAAAAAGAAGATTTATAAAGTCTATCTTTAAAGCTTCGCTAGCCCTATCAATGATCTCTTTTGCCACTAAAGTATTGTCATAAAGATCTTTTCCCATACCAATAGTTTGGGATCCTTGTCCTGGAAAAATAAAAGCACTATTCAATGAAAATCCTTAAACATAGAGAAAAAGAGGATAAATCCTCTTTTAAAATGTGTAGTTAGCAACAACTTCCGCTGCTTGAACAGCATGAGTCTTCATTGCTCTCTTGTGTGTGACAACCACCGCCACCTGAACTACATCCACAACCACCACTCATTACTCCGCCTACAACACCAGTTAAGATTTCATCTTCTGTTGCTTGGCGTACTTCAGTGATTGAGATGGAGAATGAGAGATCTTTACCTGCTAATGGATGGTTAAAATCAACATCAACACTCTCATCATCAAAACTCTTTACTGTTACTTGAACAGTTTCGCCATTTTCGCCTTGTCCATAAAGAGTCATGCCTTGCACTAATTCAACTCCTGCAAATTGCTCTTTAGGTAGGGTTTGTACAGCTTCTTCATCATAAGTGCCATACGCATCTGCTGCTTTTACTTCAATCACAGCTTCGTCGCCTTGTGCTAGTTTGGCTACTTCAGACTCAAGTCCTGGTATGATATGCCCTTTACCCAAAATAAAAGATAGGGGCTCCATATCTAAGTTTGAATCTAAAACTTCGCCAGTTAGAACATCTTTAAGTTCATACTGCATAGAGACGACACTATTGGTTTCAATTGCCATTATGTCTCCTTGTTTCTAAAAGTAAGGTTGGATTTTATCATAGTTAAGTTTTAGGGGGGCTTATATATAAAAAACTTATCTTTGTGGAGCTGCTTTTGCCTCTTTTGAGTCTGGATAATTTGTCTTTAAAGCGTTGTAAAATGGGGTTGCTTGTTCTGGTTCATTAATTTTATCAAAACTTATCGCAGTATGGTAAAGAAGTTTAGGAATATACTCTGCTTTATCATAAAGATTTATACTTGTCTTATAATATTTTATTGCATTTTTCCACTCTTTTTTATTATACGCAATCTCTCCAAGATAGTAGTTGCTTCTAGCTGGCATATAGTTTTTAGTTAAAAGAATTTCAAATCTTACTCTTGAGTCTTCAAAATTTCCACTATCAAAAAGCTTTTTAGCCTCTTCTATTAAGACTGCGCCATCTTTAGACTTTAAGGATTCATTTTTAGATGAAGTAACACTTCCAAGCTCTTTTTCTAAACTCTCTATCTTGTTTAAAATCTTATCTGCTTCACTTTTTGGCAAATAGTTAGCATTTATAAAATCAATTAATGAGCTAAGTTCAGTTAAAACTACTCTAATTTTTTCATTATTGCTCTCTTGTGCCTCTTGAAACTCTTTTAAATTATTTGTCAAAATTTCTAATTGCTCACTAGAGTTTTCAACTTTTAAAGAAATTTCTTCAACTTGATTTTGGATTGATGTAGTTTTAGAATCACTTTGCCCAACTTTAGAAGCAGTTCCATCTAAAACAGATCTAACACCCTCAAGTTGTTCATTTAAATTATTGTAGTTAGTTTTTAATCTATTTAAATCTTTAGTTAAGTCACTAATGCTATTTTTTTGCTCTAAAATCAGCTTTTCGTTTTCAGTTAACCCATAAGGAGAGTCACTATCTAGTCTCCCAGCATCAAATACTGAAACCTCAGCTGCAAAAATAAGAGAAGCAACTCCAAGAGTTAGAGTTGCTTTTATTAAAGTTTTAAACATAATTTATGGAAGCAGTTTAAACTCTGCACGACGATTTTTTGCCCAGCAATCTTTATTGCTTTCGCTACATACTGGATTGCTCTCTCCATAACTTACTACCATTATTCTATCAGAAGGTACGCCCTCAGCAATCAAAGCATCTTTTACACTTTTTGCTCTTTTTAAACCTAGTGCATAGTTGTACTCATCCGTTCCCCACTCGTCACAATTTCCCTCAACTTTAATAGACAAATTAACTGCTTCAGCTTTTTTAAATAGCGCAGCATTTGCCGCTAAAGCTTGTTGCATATCTTCTCTAATATTATATTTGTCAAAATCAAAATAGATATTTTGTGCATTTTTTTCAATCTCTGCAATTAGTTTTGCCACTTTCTCAGCTGTTGACTCTGTGCTATCAATAGCTGTTGAATCTACTCCTGAAACTGAATCCATCTTTGAGTCTGCACTACTTGTAGTTTGTGTAGTAGTGGTAGTATCTACTTGAGGACTTTTTTGACTACAACCTGAAAAAACAAGCATCATCACCGTAAGAGATGCTATCAATAAATGCTTCATGTTCACACCTTTAAAAAGAATTAAAATTTTGTTATTTTATCATACCTTTTCTTAAATCTACCAATCAATTGATTGGATATGACCCGCTTTTAGGGGGAAATGATAACTTTTATTAGCTCCTAGTCTTATTATGCCAAGAGCACTTTGAGAGCCAAACTCTTTGATAAAAAGTATGCTCTCTCCATCATTTGAAAATCTTGGAAAAAGATTTTTTCCAGTAGCTGTTAATTGTCTAATAAAATCAGTTTTTGTTGAAATAAGATATAAATTAAAAGTTCCTGCTCCAAATTCACTAGCTTTTTCTCTACTTGAATAGACCATATATCTATCGTATGAAGTTACTGAATTATTATTTTTTCCATGATAAACCATCTGCGTAACAGCTTGTGTACCTATCTTTTGAGTGAAAATATTTGGATAACCTAATCTATCAGATACAAAAACTATACCACTTTCATCATCTACAAAAGTAGCGCCTACATCAATGCCACCATATCTTGTTACTTGCTCTACTTTTCTAGTTGAAACATCATACAAAAAGACATCTGGTTGATCTTTTGGAGCCATGGTTAAGAGTAGTTTTTTTGAATCTTTACTTACATCTGAGACTATCATCATCCCTTCACTATGTATGATTTTCTCTTTTTTTCCACTACTTAAATTTACATAATAGATTGTTGGAAATCTTTGATTGTAATCAGAGTAGTAAAACCCCTCTTGCTCATTATCTGCCCATTTTGGAAATATATTTAAGCCACCCTTGATGATGGTTTTTGTAAATGTGAGAGTATAATCGCCTATTACAATCTCGCTCTCTTTGGGGTTTGTATATTTTGAAAAGATTATAAATCTCTCCATCCAACTAATGGAAGGGTGTCCTAAACTATCATTTAACTCCACAATAATCCTATGGGCTAAAAATGGATATCTCTCTTTTTGTGAAACTTTATAGCTTTTTTCAAATCTAGTTTCACCACTATTTGCTTGAATGAGCTTCACTCTTGCAATAATTTCACTAGAGAAGCTCTCTTCAAGGCTATATTTTAAAATTAAGTCTGGATTTTGTCCAAAAAAGTAAGAATTTGGGCTTCCGCCTTCATCTTTATAGTATGAATCTATCACATTAAAATGAGTGCTAACTTTTAAATCTCCAACTAACATTTTAAAAAACCTACTCTTAAAATCATTATCTACAGAGTGGTTAGTTGAATCTAGCAGTCCTATGGTTGGAAGTTTTTCCATTCTTTTAATAATCTCCACAGTCGCATCAGCTGCAAATAGGTTTGCAATCAAAAAAAATAGTAAAAAAAATCTTTTCATCTTTACTCCAATAAATCTTTAAAATTTACATTCATACGCATTCTCTCACCCTCAGTATAAGGCGGAAATGAAACATGGCGCATTCTTTCAAGAAAATCTCTAAGCTTTGCATTAAAAGCGTTATTATAAGATAAATTAACTATAGCATAGCTAAAGTTTCCAACCCTATCTATCTCTATTGTTACAGTTGCCTGCGCACCTGAGATGGTATCTATCGTCTCTTGCCAATACCCATCAAGCATTTCAGATATTTTCCCTTTATAAGGATCATAAGTTCCTGTTGTGTGTATCTTTTTGGCTGTAGTAAACTCTAAAGAATCAACTAATGATGAAGCTTTTGGCTCTGGCTCTTGAGTAGTAACTTCACTCTTTTGAAGTCTGCTTTTTTGCTCTTGTTTTGGCTTCTCATCTGGCTTATTTAACTTAGTGCTATCTACACTTTTAAATAGCTCTTGGATATTTGCTTTTGGAGTTACTGGTTTTTCTTTTTTTACAGGTTCAACCTTTTTTTCAATAGGCTTCTCTTTTTTTATGGGTTGTACGCTTTTTTCTAAAACTTTCTTACTCTCATTTTCACTCTCTTTAGAGATTATCACGATATCTAAATAGTCATCTTTTTTAGAGCTAAATCTATCTATTTTTTCAAATTTACTCAAAAGATAAGAAGAGATTAAAAGTAAAACAATTCCATAAAGAGTGAGTGCTAAAAAAAAAGATATTAGATTTGATAGATTTCTTGTAGGCACTTTAGCCCCCAGTTTCCAAAGCTACCTTGCTAAAGCCCGCCTCTTTTACACTTTTTAATACAAACATAACATCTTCATATAGTAAAGTTCTATCTGCTTTTATGTAAACTGGAGTCTCTTTGCTATATGAACTACCTAAAAGTACAAAATTATCTGGAAAACTTATGAGTTCAAATTTATCATTTTTAATCAAAACTTTTTTATCTTTTGTAATCCTAATTTCAAGCTCTGGCATTTTACTAATGCTAGTTTTTGCCGCGCCATCAGGTAAAACAATATTCTCTTCATAAACTAAAGCAGGAGTTGTAACCATTAGTATGGCTAAAAGCACAAGCATTACATCTACTAATGGGGTTATGTTAAGTTCAGGTGTCTCTTCCCAATTGAACATCGTTATTTATCATTCCCATCTTTGTTGGAGCTTGAATCTATGATATCAATCTGTCTTTGAATTAAACTAAGCACTTCATATGCTTTTCGTTTTAATAAAATGTGGAAAGTATAAGCTGGAATTGCTACAAAAATCCCTGCTGCAGTTACAATTAAAGCCTCACTAATTGCTGGAGCTATGACTCCTAAAGAGGCATTACCGCTATCTCCTAATTTTGCAAATGTTTCTAAAATTGATACAACAGTTCCAAAAAGGCCGATAAAAGGAGAGGTTGAAGCTATTAAAGATAGCCAAGCAAGCCCAGAAGTAGCGCTCTTTTCTGCAACATTTTTACATACATTAAGTAGTGGTAATGAAGGAGCTCCTAACCTAGAGCATTTTCGTAAAATCGAATCATCTCTAACTGTTTTCGCACCCATTAATAGCGATTCTAAGGATGCGTGCTCTCTTTTTATCCACTGCGAAAGTTGAAATCTTCTAGCAAAAAGTATAGAAAAAACAGCAATGAAGTAGAGCGATAACCATATTAAAACTATAAAGGTTATCGCATTGCTTCTTGATAGATAGTTTAAGAAAAGATCTATTGAGCCTATATTCATCATCTAGGTCTTGCGATGTTTTCAATCTTTGTCATTGCAGCAGCCATTACAATCTCTGAATCAGTCATACTTTTGATTAAATCTTTAGCTTTTTCAATCGAAGCTGCTATTTCACTCTCGCTACTGCCATATACTGAGACAGCTCCATCAGCTAAGATAGTCACTTTTGATTCTCCTACATTAACATGTCCCCAGTTAATGGCAACTGCTTCATGTCTTCCATCTTCAAGGATTATATCTACTACTCCAGCCTTAAGGATAGAGACTAAAGAGGTATGCCCAGGAAGAACTCCAAACTCACCCTCTCTTCCTGGCAAAGTTACCTCTTTTATCTCTTTAGAAAAGATTAGTCCAAGAGGAGTAACAATTTCAAGCTTCATTAAATCCATATTTCATTCCTTTATAAATCAACCCTTGAGTCTCTCTGCCTTCTCTGCTGCTTCTTGAATATTTCCAACCATATAAAATGCATTCTCAGGCAAATCATCATACTTGCCATCTAGTATTCCTTTAAAACCAGCAATTGACTCTTCTAGGGTTACATATTTTCCTGGACTTCCTGTAAAAACTTCAGCTACAAAGAATGGTTGAGATAAAAATCTCTCTATTTTTCTAGCTCTATCAACTACAACTTTATCCTCTTCACTAAGCTCATCCATACCAAGAATTGCGATGATATCTTGTAAATCTTTATATTTTTGAAGTACTGCTTGAACACCTCTTGCAACTTCATAATGCTCTCCACCTAAAATTTGAGGATCTAGCATTCTTGAAGTAGAATCAAGTGGATCAACGGCTGGATAAATCCCTTTTTCAGCAATTGCTCTACTTAAAACTGTTGTTGCATCTAAGTGAGCAAAAACTGTTGCAGGAGCAGGGTCGGTTAAGTCATCTGCTGGAACATAAACAGCTTGAACAGAGGTAATTGAGCCTTTTTTTGTTGAAGTAATTCTCTCTTGAAACTTACCCATTTCACTTGCTA
>JAAYLJ010000147.1 GCA_012521935.1 Campylobacteraceae bacterium
GCTGAAACAAAAGATGGCGAGATTCAATATGATATTAAAGCTGGCATTTTCAAAAAATTATCAAATAAAGCCAAAGAGAATTTTGAAAATAGCAAAAAAGCACCTGAAGAACTAGCGCAAGAAAAAACTCAAAGACAAAAATTAGATATGTTTTTGAATGATTCGCTAGAAGATGAAAGAGAGTTTTTAAAAACAAAAGGTGGAAAATTTAAAATAATAGCCCTAGATGAAAACGAGATAAAAGTACATACAGAAGATTCAAACTATAGCAATCAAGAAATTACTTTAAAAATTGATGAGTTTTTGGAGATTATAAAAGCTCAAAAACTTTTTGACACTTCAAGGCAGATGGCAAGAGAAGTTTTCAATATAGATAATCAAAGACAAAAAGATACATACTATCTATCCTTACATAAAGAGTTTGCAAAAGAAAACTTTGAAAACATAGAGGACAAAAGTGATACTTTTAAAGAAGAGATTAAAAACTTCGTTTTGATAATAGACGAGATAAACCGTGGAAATATCTCTAAAATATTTGGAGAACTTATCACGCTCATTGAAGATAGTAAAAGAATAGGAGGAGATGAGGAGCTAAAGATAACACTTCCATACTCAAGTGAGTCTTTTGGAGTTCCAAATAATCTATACATAATTGGTACGATGAATACAGCAGATAGAAGCATCGCACCTATAGATACAGCACTTAGAAGAAGATTTATTTTTGAAGAGATGGTGCCTAAACCAGAACTATTAAGTGATGATATTAGCGGGATAGATTTACAAAAACTACTCGAAGCTATAAATGCAAGAATAGAGTATCTTTATGATAGAGACCATACTATTGGACATTCTTATTTAATGGATGTAGGAACATTAGATGATTTAAGATTTGCATTTAAAAATAAAATCATGCCACTTTTAGAGGAGTATTTTTATGAAGACTTTGAAAAGATAAATTTAGTTTTAAATCATAATAGTTTTATTAAGTCTAAAGATAATGCAAACTACCTATCAAATATAACAAACAGACTATCAGGCAAAACTATCTACCAAGTTAGTGATGATGAATGGGAAGCGCAAGACTTCATAAGAATTTACAAGAATAGTGTAGATGAAGAAGATAGCAACAGTTAGTGAGTTTGGGCTTATTGGGTGGGAAGATGAGCCATCCAATAGGTTTTTATCGGTTAAGATTGAGAAAAAACACTATGAAGAGTTAGAAGCTTTTGCCAAAACTGATAGCGGCAAAGATGTTTTGCAGTTTTCTAATAATGGAAAATATCTCCAAGCAAAAAGCTATGTAGGAGTTATCCAGACTAAAAGTGGTTTTATGCTTGAAATTTTGCCTAAAACTTCAAAAAACGGCAACAAAAACAGCTCAAGAAAAGTTTTTATGAAACTTCTGCACATACTTCATAAGCTACCAAACTATAAGCATATAGGTAGTGCAAATTTTCAGATAGAGAGATTAAATATTTTTGAGATATTTATCTTCATGTTTTTAGAAGAGGTTAGCGCTATCATTAAAAGAGGAATAAAGTCTGATTATATTGAGTGTGAGGATAATCTTTTTTACTTAAAAGGAAAACTTTTAATAAATGAGCAGATTAAAAGAAATAGTGTTCATAAAGAGAGATTTTATGCACATTATGATGACTATAATCAAAATAGAGCAGAAAACAGACTCATAAAATCAACCCTAAAACTTCTACATAGCATCTCAAATGATTTTGAAAATAGAAGAAGAATTAAGCAGCATTTAGAGCATATGAGCTGGATTAGCTTATCTTTAAATGTAGATAGAGATTTTACTATGATAAAAA
>JAAYLJ010000148.1 GCA_012521935.1 Campylobacteraceae bacterium
CCTGTAATTAAAATATTTTTCCTACTCATTCTTATCTCCTAGAGTGTTTTTATCTTACCTAAAGTGCCTTTTCCCAAATCATCATAGATTAAAAAAGTTCGTAAATCCTCTTTCATTATCTCATCTAATGAGTTCCAAATCTTAAGCTTTTCATCATGCCTTTGAATGTTTCCCTCTTTGTAGCTTTTGTCCATATCTCTAATTAGGTAGTGGTAGCGGACTATTTCCTTACTCCACGATGAGATAAATGGCCAATTTTTAATAATTTGGTAGCTTTTTTCTTCATGATCAGTAAAACTATATGTATTTTCAATCTTATCATCTTCATCTTGATAAGCTACAAAAGGCTTTCCAATGTCATGCAAAAGAGCTGGAATTATAAATTTAAAATCTCTACTTTTTAAAACATGATACAAAACCCTCATTGTATGCCCTAAAACAGAGTGTTTGTGCCACCTGTTTTGTTTGATAAAAAGCGTAATGAAAAAACCTCTCAATTAAAATCCAAGCTCCTCTTTAACTAAAATAATATCTGTTCTTCCAGGCTTTTCGTTTTTAATAAGTGTAAACTTATTTGCGATATTGTCCCAACAATAGCTTGGCTCTTTACCAAAAGATTTTGCCTTCTCATTGATTCTTTCAATATTCTTTGCAGCCGCAGTATTTTTTAACCTATCAAGCGCTTCATCTAAATCTTTTACTATCTTATTCACTCCCACAATGAGCAAAACTTTTTTTGGCCCAAAAATTTGCGCGGCAACTCTATTTCCAGTTCCATCAACATTTACCAAATACCCATCATGAGTGATTGCATTTGAGCTAGCTATAAACAGATCACTTAACATGCCTTCTCTTCGCCTGTTTAAATTCTCCTCCATGCTAATCCCTTTTTCATACTGATTATGTAAAGTGATAGATTTTCTAGTTTCAAGATAGTTCAAAAGCCCAATCTCTTCAACAGTAGTTGAGCCCCCAAGTCCAACGCTAATCCCATCTACAAGATAAGTTTTTGCAATATCAAAAGCTTTCCACTTTGTATCAGCAACCTCCACACTAAAGCCATTTTTCTTTAGGTTTTCTATAACTTTTTCTAACATGAAAATCCTTTTTTATCTATATTATGCCAAATTTAAAACACTATCGGCAATCTTTAAAATTTGAGATTTAAAATGAGATATCATCACTATAGTAGTTTCTCTCTTTAATTTAACTAACATATCTTCTACCTTGCTTGAGAGCTCCTCATTTAGTGAAGATGTTGGCTCATCAAGTAGTAAAATTTTTGGCTTTAACACTAACGCCCTAGCCAAAATCAGTCTTTGCTGCTGGCCGCCTGAGAGCATTGAAGCATCACCATGAAGCCTATCTTTTATCTCTTCATACAAAAAAGTTTTCTCTAAAGCCTCCTTAATCATGGACTTTGCCCTATCTTTTTTAATGCCTTGAAGCTTCAATCCAAAATATAGATTTTCAAAAATTGAAAAAGGAAGCAAATCTGGATGCTGGCTCACATAAACTATATTTTTTCTTAAAGCTGGCAACTCTTTTTCTTTAAGTTTTAAAATATCTCTCCACTCTCCATCTTCATTTAAAAGCACTTCACCACTGCATTTAGCCTTTTCAAACTCTCTTATCATTTGATTTAAAACAAGCAAAAGTGAACTTTTTCCTATGCCACTTGGCCCTGAAATAGCAGTTATGTGGTTTTTAAATATATTTAAATTGATACCTTTTAAAACCTCTTTTTTTCCATATGAGAGATTTAAATTTTTAATCTTTATGATTTCACTCAAATTTGCCCCTTAAAGAGAGTTTTTGTATTAAAAATGCAAAGAGAAAAAGCGCTATGGAGACAAAAAGGAGCACCATCGCAGCGACATACCCCTTGTTTAGCTCAAACATATCTTGGTATTCAGATGAAATGTAATATATGAAAAATGGGATTGCTTCATATTTGCTAAGCAAAGAATTTGGTATCCCAGCCATGGCAACAGCCCCTGTTAGCATGATAACTGCGGTATCTTCAACCGCCCTTCCAATGGCTAAAACCACTCCACCAAAAAGATCTTTAGAGATGTAAGGCAGTTTTATCAAAAATAGATTTTCATACCTTGTAGCTCCTAAATTCAGGGCTGAATTTTTAATTTGGTTTGGAATGTTTGAGATAGCTTGCTCACTCATTTTAACAATATATGGGAGGATTAAAACTGCGAGCGAGAGGGCTGAGATGAGAAGTGAAGTATATAAATTTCCAAAAAAGTTTTTATGTAGATATATAGTAATGGATAGCCCAAAAAGCCCTATGACAATGGAAGGAATGGAAGCTAAAAGCTCATATGAAAAACTAAGCAAGCTCTTTATCCTTCTTGGCGCAAAAGATGCTATGTAAACCCCACTTAAAAACCCAAATGGAAGGGCTAAAAGTGTAGCTAAAGATGAGACTAAGACTGAGCCAACTATTGCATTAAAAATCCCATCAAATACCCTCTCTTTACCAATTATTGCTCTAATTGGGCTAGCTTCATCAAAGATGATATTTAAAGAAAAATTTGCAAATCCTTTATAAAAGACATAACCTAAAAATATAAAAAAAAGAGTTAGCGTTATAAAAAAACTAAGATAAAATATAGATATTATCCCTTTTTTAAACACTTTTGCTCCTTGTTAAAATCCTCAAAATTGCAACAGTTACAAATGAGAAGAGAAAAAGCAATAATCCTGATAAAAAAAGTGCTTTAAAGGCAGTAGATTCATAATCATTTGCATTAATAAGGGCAATGTGAGCTGTAAGCGTTCTGGCTGAATCAAGCAAAGAGTTTGGGATTTTCAAACTATTTCCAGCTATCATTAAAGCTACCATCGTATCTCCAACAGCCCTAGCAAATCCAAAAATAATAGCGCTTAAAACCCCTTTTTTAGAGCTTTTTAAAATGAGATTGAAAAACAGATCTTCCTTTGTTGCGCCCAAACTCTTAGCAGCAAAAAGAGACTTTTTAGCCACTTGCTTGAAGCTATTTAGCAAAAAGATGGATATGGTTGGAAAAATGACAAAACTTAGCACAAAAGAGGCTGATAAAATAGATAATCCTTTGCCATCAAGCACATCATTTGCAAAAGGTATTAGCAAAAAAAGAGCTACAAATGCGTATAAAACTGTTGGAACTCCAGATAAAAAATATAAAAACTTTTCTAAGAGTGAGGCTATGCTTTTAGGTAAAAACATTAAAATCAAAACAGCAAATGAGAAGCTACTAACTATGGCAAACAAAGTTGCTAAAGATGCGATTGAAGCCGTACCAATCACCATTGGCATAAGCCCATAAAAAGAATTTAAAGGATCCCACTCTAAGGTAAAAAACTCTTTAAACTCTCCCCCAAAAATGAGTGGGGCTGAAAAGTATAGTAAGAAAATAGAGATTAAAACAACAAGAAGGCTTGTTATCAAAACAGAGATAACAAGCCCTAAATTAAATAGATTTTGCATACTATTTTTGATAAGGAATCAATCCTTGTGAGGTTAAAATCTTTGCTCCGCTATCGCTTTTTAAATAGTTAATAAACTCCAAAGCTAAAGGTTTAGGACTATTTTTTGTAACAGCATATAAACCTCTATAAATATGATATTCATCATTTAATATAGCCTCTTTGCTTGGGCATCTATCATCAATACAAAGAGTTTTTACGCTCTTATCAACTGTTCCAAAAGATACAAAACCTATCCCATTTTTATCTGAAAAAATAGCCGTTTTCATAGCTGCATTTGATGGAACAACTTTAGCATCTTTTGATATTTTAGCACCATTAATCCCTTGCTTTGAGAAAACTTCCATAGTTGCACTTGAAGCATCTCTTATGTAAAGATTTATCTTCCCACCACTAGCCCCAAAATCGCTAAATGAAGTGGTTTTCCCTGTAAAAATATCTATTAAATTCTGAGTAGTTAGGTTAGATATGTTTAAATTTTTATTTACAATTATTACTATCCCATCAAGCGCAAAAAGGTGTGATTTTAAATCTCCACTTTTAAGCTCATTTTCTGTTGGAGCTCTTCCTGCATTTGCAATGTCAACTAATCCCTCGGAGACTTGTTTAATCCCAACGCCAGTTCCCCCGCCTGCAATGGTGATTGAAATATCTGGATATTTTCGCATAATGTCTTTTATGGCTTCTTTTTCTGAAGCAATATGCGCTGTACCACCTGCAATATTTAAAGTCCCTTTTAAATTTGCAAAAGGTTTTAAATCATCCGCATTAAGCGTACCAAAAGTTAAAAGTAGTGAAAAAATTGTAAAAATAGCTCTTTTCATCGCAATTCCTTAAAAAAATTAGAATTGGACAGACAAAGAAAATGAAGTATGAGTATCTTTGTTGCTTAAACTTAAGCCTATATCCGCCAAAAGTTTATCTAAGTGCAGGTAAAAAAGAACTTTTATGATGCGTTTTTAAACTCAAGCTTTATAGCATGGTATGCTTCTTGAATTTGTTGAAACTTTTTTGTGTATTTATCAACATCCTCTTTTTTTGCTAAATCTGGATGATTTGCCTTTGCTAAGTTTAAATATCTCATCCTAATAGCCCCTAAATCAACCCCTTCCTTAACTCCTAAAGTTTTATAATGAACTCTCAAAGAGTCACAAACTCCCTCTTCATAAAAGAATGATCCTACCTCTTTTTGTAAATATTCATGCGCTAAAGAGTAGCTAAATAGGGTTTTTGTCTTTAAAAGAGTTAAGATTTCTCTTTTAAGCCTTGGTGTTGCTATGTGAAAATAGATGGTTTTTTTGAAAAAATTGTGAGTTATTTCATGAGTTTTAAACTTATGTACTAAGTGCCAAAATAAAAAAGTTTCATCCCTTTCAAATCTTATCTCTAAAGTACTATTTTTTACTCTATACTTTAAAAGTGCGCATTTTATGGGGTTTAAATCATTTGTTGGTTCTATTTTTATGGGTTTATTAAAGTGCTCTAAAACTCTTTTTAAAAACCTAGCATCATGCTTTTTTGCATCTTTTGCACAAAGCATATATGTATCAATCAAAAACTTTCTTCTTTTAGCCTCTTCGCCTTTTACAGGTAAATTTATAAGGTATCTACTTGCCCAAAATGTCTTTTTAAGAGTTTTTTGCAAAGAGGTGGTAACTTCATTGTATCTCAAAGACTCTTTTGGTAGCTCAATAATGATAGCATGAGAGTTTAGTCGCATTCGCACATTTTGCTCCTTAAGAGTATTTCTTAAGTTAAAGCAAAATTAGTTCCATTACATTGAAGATAGTGTTTTTAAAATGGTTTCTGAAATTTTATCTAGTGGCACTTGAGTCTCAACTCCTCCAAGCTCATATGCAACTTTTGGCATCCCATACACAATAGAACTTGCCTCATCTTGACCTATGGTTTTGCCTCCGCTTTCTTTTAAGTTTAAAAGCCCTTGCGCTCCATCCCTGCCCATTCCAGTTAAAATAACTCCAATGGCATTCTCTCCAGCAGCTTTTGCAACAGAGTTAAAAAGCACATCAACTGATGGCCTATGTCCACTTACTTTTTGTCCACCGCCAATCTCAACATAATACCTTGCTCCAGATCTTCTTAAAACCATATGCTTATCTCCTGGGGCTATTAAAACTTTGCCAACCCCTACAACATCCCCATTTTCTGCCTCTTTAACTTCCATTTCGCATAGTTCATTTAATCTATTTGCAAATTGAAGCGTGAAAGAAGGAGGCATATGTTGGGCTATTAAAATGCCAGGAGTATTTGCAGGAAGTTTTGTAAGAAGCGTTTTAAGTGCGTCAGTTCCGCCAGTGGAAGAGCCAATGGCTACAATCTTTTGAGTAGTTGTTAAGGTTTCATATTTTAAATCTGATTTAACTTTTTTAAATGGCTCTCTAGCCTTAACTTTTACCTTTGCAGCAGCTTTTACCTTCTCTAAAAGCTCATCTTCAATGGCACTTCTTCCTTCATAAAGATTTGAGTGCATTTTAGGTATGAAATCTATCGCTCCAGCATCAAGCGCGTCAAGAGTTGTTGAGGCACCTTTAGTTGTAAGAGATGAAACCATTACAACAGGAATTGGCATGTATTGCATTAGTTTTTTCAAAAAACTAATGCCATCCATTCTTGGCATCTCAACATCAAGACAGATGACATCTGGTTTTTGCGCTACTATTTTATCTCTTGCCACATACGCATCAGGTGCAGTGTCTATGGATGAAATTTCTGGATCATTTTTTAAAATTGAGGTTAAAACAGCTCTAGCTGTTGCGCTATCATCTACAATTAAGACATGAAGTCCCATCTTAATTTCCAGAAGTATATTTTAGTAAAATTTTGCCATTATCGCTTTGCATCATTATTCTTCTCCCTTTTGTTCCGCCTACATCTTGAGCTACAATTTTTATGCCATGCTCTCTTAAAATCTCTTTTGCAATCAAGATATTTTTACGCCCTATCATCATATCTTCTTGACTAACATCAATCACATTTCCACCACCAAAGATTTTAGCCACTATATTTTTTCTACTACATCCAACATTTTCCATCCCCTCAATGAGCCTTGGTATGGAAATGTTTCCATATTTTGGACTTTGAAGTCCATTTTCATTCCAAAGAGGTAAAAGATAGTGATTCATCCCGCCAATCTTTTCAACTTCATCATATAGGCAAACTGCGATGCAAGAGCCTAAAATGGTACTGATTTGAGTCGGCCTTACTCCAATAAAAATCTCACCTACATGGATGAATTTTTTTTGCATATTTAAAATTCCACCATCTCATCATTTAAATCAAACATAAATTCATTTGAGCCGTGAGCTTGTGAAAGAGCTAGATTTTCAGAACTTAAGATTGGTATCTTGACGATAAACTCTGTAAGTCCATCTTTAGTCTCATTTCCAATAGTCCCATCAAGCGCTTCGCACATGCCAAGAGATACGCTAAGTCCAAGTCCAAGCCCAGCACTTTGTCTTGTTGTGCCTGATTCAAAATGGACAAAACGGTTATAAATCTCTTTTGTATGATTTGGTTTTATAACTTCACCAACATTTTTCACACTAAGCACAAAACTCTCATCATCACACGAAAAATCAACGCTTATGTTTGTATCTGGAAATGAAAACTCACAAGCATTTGAAAGAAGATTTAATAAAATAAGATAAATTTTATATGTATCACTTATGAAATCTTTTTCGCAACTACTATTAAAATCTACAGTTAAATTTTTATCTTTTATGATGATTTCAAAATACTCTTTCAACTCATTAAAAAGCTCTTGTAAATCTATATAATTATAATCATTCGCAGTCTCTCCAGCCTCAATTTCAGATGCTGCAAAGATATTTTTTAAACTAAAATCCATCTTTAGCAAATCTCTTTTTAAAAGATCTCCCATGATGTGAACTTTTTCTAAATCATTAGCCTTTTTTAGCATATCTGCAACATTTAATAAAGATGAAACAGGATTATTAAACTCATTTTTCACTAAAGATAAAAATTGACTCTTTACCTCTTGAGCTTTTTTAGATTTTTCATTTAATTCTAAAAGTTTTTTTGTAAGAAACTCCATCTCTTCAATGGAAGATTGTTTCTCTTTAAATCGTCTGTCAATCTCTTTTAGCAAAGAGCTATCACTAAGTGTGGATAGATCCATTAAAACCCCCTCTTTTGGTAAATTGATGGTGCGATAGGCACTAATCTATTGTCTTTATGTGCAATGGACTCAGAGTGACCAATGAGCAAAAGCCCACTGCTTGATATTAAATTAAATAAATTATTAATTAATTCAAGCTGGGTATGTTTATTAAAATATATCATTACATTTCTACAAAATATAAGATCTATTGGGTTTTTAAATATTTTATAATCCCCAGCAACTAGGTTAAATGATCTAAAAAGTATCATATTTTTTAACTCATTTTTAATGATATAAGAGTCTAAAGAGTGTTTTATAAAATATTTATTTAAAAGTTTTTTTGGCATTCCTTCAAGATCTTTTTTCTTGTATTCGCCTTTTTTAGCTTTTCTTAGCACTTCATGAGATAAATCTGTTGCTAAAATCTTTATGTCCCAAGATTTTATGTCAGGCAATATTTCATGTAAAAACATGGCTATGGTGTAGGGCTCTTGTCCTGTTGAGCAAGCTGCTGACCATATTCTTATTTTTTTTGTATGTGAGTAGTTTTTAGGGATGAATTTTTCAAGAAATATCCACTGATTCTCTTCCCTAAAAAATGATGTAACATTTGTGGTTATGGCATCAGCCAATAAGACAAGTTCATGTGGATTTGCAACTACATGCTCATAAAGTTCTTTAAAGCTATTTAACTCTAAAGCCTTCACCCACTTATGAAGTCTGCTTTGAACAAGAGCTATTTTTTTCTCACTAAGCGAGATGCCAAACTCAGCATAAATTAACTCTTTAAATAAAGAAAACTCCCTTTGACTTAACTTTATATTCAACTACGATAATCCTTCTGGCAAAAAAAGCTCTTCAGTATTTAAGATAAGTGCTATGTCTCCATTGCCCATTATGGCGCTTCCTGAAAACTCTTTTATGGATGAGAGTGCGTATCCTAAAGGCTTGATAACTACTTGTTGTCTTCCTATTAAATCGTCAATTAAAAGGGCATATCTGCCTTTCTCACTCTCAATACAAACAAGGGTTGATTCTGCTGGGCTTACAGTTTTAGTTTGGGTATTTAAAATTTTAGCTAGCCTAACTATTGGGATCATATTGCCTCTAAGATCTATAAATTCGCCCTCATTTTTAAAAGTGTGAACATTCTCTTTTTTTGGGATGAATGACTCTAATACACTTAAAGTTGGGATAATATAAGTATCATTTTCACACTTAACTAGCATTCCATCGATGATTGCAAGAGTTAGTGGAAGTAAAATTGTAAACACTGTCCCCTCATCTTTAGTTGAAGAGATTTCTACTTTTCCATTTAATTTTTCAATTGAACTTCTAACAACATCAAGCCCAACCCCTCTTCCTGAAACATCACTAATTTGCGCTGCTGTAGAAAAACCTGCTTGCATAATAAGACTATAAATTTGCGCATCACTTAACTCATCATCACTAGATACAAGCCCTCTTTCAATTGCTTTGCTAAGAACTCTATCTCTATCTATCCCTTTTCCATCATCTATAATCTCAATTGCAACATTTCCACCGCGGTGATAAGCCCTTAGCGTTACAGTTCCAACTTCACTTTTCCCAAGAGCTACTCTTTCATTTTTAGTTGGCTCAATCCCATGATCTACAGAGTTTCTAATGAGATGAATAAGTGGATCAGAGAGCGAATCTATCATGGTTTTATCAATCTCTGTATCTCCACCCTCAATCACAAGATCTATCTCTTTATCAACCTTTTTAGAAGCGTCTCTTACCACTCTTCTCATCTTGTCAAAGGTATCTTGTATGGGAACCATTCTAAGCCCCATGACTCTATTTTGAATGAGTCTTGTGATTTTTGAAAGGATATTTATGGTTTTTGTCACATTCTCATTTTTTATATTTAAAATATCTTCACTCTCTTCAAGAAAGTTTTGAGCTATCACAAGCTCTCCAACTGAATCAAAAAGTTCATCTAGTTTATTTGTATCTATTCTTACAAATGAAGCTGCATCATTTTTTCTATGATTTCTTTGGGTTTTTGGCTCTTGTGCACTCTCTTGTTCTTTGATTTTTGGCTCTAAAATTGTAGTAGTAAGAGCTTCTATCTTAAACTCATTATCCTCAAGATATTCAAAATTTTCTTTAATCAACTTCGCTTCTTTACTGCTAGCTAGGTAAATCTCTATATCTTTAATAAAAGCTTTATCAGTTGAAAAATCATCTAAATTAAGCTCCTCATTAAAGCTCCAGTAAGATTCAAGCAAATGTCCATCTTGAGATAAAAGTTGGAAAAATCTTGCATGATCAAAACCCCTAAAATATATATCATCATCTATGGTAAGAGTGATTTTATAAAGCTTTTCATCATCTAAGAGTTTATCTTTTAAACTCTCTAAGCCAATCTCTTCATTTCCAAATTCAGCTGCTAAATCCAACTCTTCATTTAAAACTTCTACAAAATCTCCATTTCCAAGTAAACTTTTAATCTCCAAAAGGCTCTTTTCATAACCATCTGGCAATCCATCTATCCCATCAATTTCAACAAACATAACCTCTTTGATTAAATCTACCGCATTTAAAAATATATCTATAATCTTTGAAGTTACCTTCTCATCACTATTTCTATAAAAATCAAGTGCATCTTCAAAGTGATGAACAAACTCTCCAAGTCTTGTAAACCCAAATGAGTTTGCACTCCCTTTTAAGGTGTGAACACCTCTAAAAAGTTCATTTAAAAGCTCTTTATCTTCAGGATTTTCTTCAAAGTTTATGATGTCAACATCAAGTTTTTCAACTATCTCATTTGCCTCTTCAATGAAAATCTCTTTTAATTTATTTATATCCATTATCTTTTCCAGTAAAATTTTCCAAAGCTGCCCATATCCAAAAATTTCTCATCCACAGCAGGGATTTTAAGTGATGGTTTTTTCTTCTTAATGGCAACTAGCAAGGAGAAAAGGGAGGATGTTTTCCAATCCTCCATCTGGCCTAAAATCACAATCTCTTCAATGTATTCAAGCCTATCTTTTACAAAAAGATAGAGCTCTTTTACATCTGTTATTGACATATCGCTATCAATTTCTAAAACATCTCCATCTATTGTCAAAGCTAGCTCCTATTTAAAACTCTTTTAAATCATCTTCATCTAAAGGAAATATATCTTCACCTTTTCCTTTTTTTAATGAAGAGCTTTTATTGGTTAGCTTTTGTGCTGGTTTAGCTAAAGCTTGCCTACTGCTTTTTATCTTTTTAACTTCTCTTTTTTCTTGAACATATCCAACCATTGCAGCAATGATTCCTACTGTTTCTTGCATTGAGTGTGCTTGAGCGTTTAACTCTTGGCTAGCCGCAGCTGCTTCTTCACTTGTTGCTGCGTTTTGTTGTGTTACTTGATCTATCTCTCCCATTGCTGTTGCAATTTGATTCATACCCTCACTTTGCTCTTTAGCTGAGATTGATATTTCACTAATTAAGTTTGAAGTTTTTTCTATCTTTTCTAATATATCTTTAAAGGCATCGCTTGTCTCATTTGAAATTGATGAGCCATTTTTAGATTGGACTATTGCCTCTTCAATTATTAGTGCAGTTTCAGTTGCTGCGTTAGCTGATCTTTCTGCTAAAGATTTAACTTCATCTGCAACAACAGCAAATCCAAGTCCATGCTCTCCTGCACGTGCAGCTTCAACAGCAGCATTTAATGCAAGTAGTTTTGTTTGTGAAGCAATCTCATCAATAGTTCTAATGATTTTAGATATTCTTTCACTTGATTCATTGATTGATTCCATTGCTTTAATAAGCTCACTTCCTTTTTCATATCCAATCTTAGCTGCACTCATTGTCTCTTTAGCAAGAATATCTGCTTCTCTAGTATTTTCAGAGTTTTGAGTGTTAATTGAAGTTGACTCTTCAATAGTTGCACTTACCTCTTCAACACTACTTGCTTGTTCACTTGCTCCCTCTGCTAATGAAGTAGAAGAATCAGCTATCTCATCTGAAGCACTAACAACTTGATCTGATGCTTCCATGATGGATTTGACGGCGGAG
>JAAYLJ010000149.1 GCA_012521935.1 Campylobacteraceae bacterium
GCATAAAATATTGTATAAGTTTATATTTTCAAGATATATTTTATCTGGTTTATTTAATAGTTTTTTATTTGCAAAATCTCCACCAATTATCTCTATTAAGTCTGCTTTTTGAAGATAATAAAAATATGAATAAAGAGTATTTCTACTAATCCCTGCACTTAAGGCTAGGTTTTGAATATTTAATTCAAAAGGTGAGCTAGCGCAAAGAAGATAAAGAAGTTTTCTTATAGTGTGTATTTTATCGCTTTCAACATTGTAAATAGTGGCAACTTCACTATCTAAGATAATGTTTACAATCTCATTTAATCGTAAATTATACCCAAGCTCTCCCTCCGTAAAAAAAGGATACGAGCCAAACTCTTTATAAAGCTTAAAATACTCTAAAGGGTTAAAATCTTTCTTTAAATTTGTTGCTATGTTTTGATGATTTTCTAGTATATCTTCAAGTTTTAAACTATCAAAGTTTAAATTAAATTTTATGGCTAAAAACTCTCTAAAAGAGAGTGAGTTTAGCTTATAAAAAAGAGTTCTTCGGCTTAAATCTACCTTGCTATTCTCAATTTCAAGTGCAGATGAACCTGAAAAAACAAGCTTAATGTCCAAAAAATCATAAATCTTTTTTATCTCTTGTGCAAAATTAGAAGCTTTGTGTATCTCATCTACTACAAGTAATTTTCCACCAAAACTGCTAAACTCTTTTGCTATATCAAACAAACTTTCACTTGTGCTATCTGCACTAACATATAGTTTTTTATCCATCTTACAACTATATTCATCTGCAAGTTGTCGCAGCAGTGTGGTTTTGCCCACTCCTCTTTGACCTAGTATCGCTACTTGTTTGGAGTTTCTATCGATTTTATTAAAAAGATATCTTTTATACACTGGGGCTGGAAGTGAGAAAAAAAGATGTGAGAGTTCAAAGAGTTTTTCTAGTGCCACAAGAGTCCTTTTCAATGAATTGAAAATATTATATCATAAATCTTTCAATGAATTGAAAAAACATCTTCATTTTTTATTCAACAAACTAAAAACAGAGCTCTCTTATTCTCCTATACATAAATTTGCAACTTTGATATAATTGATATTTTAATATATGTTTACAGGTTGTAAAGTACATGAAAAACCAAAGAGCTTTCATTCTTTTTTTAATCCTTTTCCTATCTTTTACAATATATCTTTATTATCAATCAAAACCCAATGATGAGACAATAGTACTTGGCGCCTCACTTCCACTCTCAGGCATGAATAAAGAGCTTGGAAGCGAAGTTGCTCTTGGGGCAAATATTTGGTTTAATTATATTAATTCAAGAGGTGGCATTAATGGTCAAAAGATAAGATTTATAGCTTATGATGATAAGTATGAACCACAAAACACTTCACACAATTTGAAAAAACTTTTAGAAAAAGATAAGGCATTTGCTCTTTTTGGCTTTGTAGGGACTCCAACTATTAAAAAAATCTACCCAAGCATTGTTTCAAATAAGATCCCTTTAGTAGCCTCCTACACTGGGGCAGCGTTTTTAAGAGATGAGAAAGAGCCATACATAGTAAATTTTAGAACTAGCTACCAAAGTGAAATTGACGCCATAGTTGAGCACTTGTATTTAAACCAAAATTTAACAAAATTTGCCATCTTTTATCAAAATGATGTTTATGGGGAAGAGGGGTACATAGCAACTGTTAATGCTTTAGAAAAAAGAGATTTAACTTTGCAAGGTGAGGGAACTTACAAAAGAAATACCCTATCAATCCACCATGCTTTACATGAAATAGCTAGCGTAAATCCAGAAGCTATCATCATTGTTGGAGCCTATAAACCAAGTGCACTTTTTATAAAGCAGGCTAGAAAAGAGGGGTTAAAAGATGTCATTTTTTGTCCAATCTCATTTGTAAACTCTGATGCGTTAGTAAATGAGCTTGATGGAAAGACAGAAAATATTCTTTTTTCTCAAACTGCTCCCTCATATGGAAACATTGAAAATAGCGCAGCAAAAGAGTATTTAAATCTTTTAAATGATTTCAAGCCAAATCACCCTCCAACTTTTGCCTCATATGAAACTTTTTTAGCAGCTAAAGCCTTTACAAAAGCGCTTAGTTTAATACAAGGAAGGATGACAAGAGCTAAATTAATAGATGTTTTATCTAGTCAAAGAAAGGTTGATTTAGGGGGGATTGACATTTCATTTACTCCAGAACACATGCACTCAAAAGCTTACCTATTTGTAAATGATAGTGGTTTTCAAGCCATCCATCAAAGAGAGTTTAAATGAGTCTATATTTTAAAATAAATCGCTTTTTAGAGCAGATTGCTTTTCCAAATAAAACAAGAATTCTCATTGGGATCATAGCTGGGGGCATGGTTAGCATAGGTTTTTTAATGTTTATCTCCATTTATGCTCTTAAGTATGATTATGAAACTCTATTTCAAAGTAGAACTATGCCCTTAGTTGATCTTGAAGAGATAAAAGATCTCTACTCAGTCAACATTCATGACACTTTGTATGATTTGGAAAAAGACAATATCACTCTTTTTAATGCTGCTGAGGTTATATCTTTAGCAAATCAAATCATAAAAGAGCAGTGGGATGATTATGAAAAGTCAATTTCATATGAAGTTAGCGGCATTGCAGGCTTTGCTCACTGGTGGCTAAGTCTATTTTTACTCTCAGAAGAAGCTCCTACAAAAAGTCTTTATCAAGTTGGGGTAACAAGTAAGATTAAAGCTAAAATGAACACCATAGATAGCAGGGTTGCAACTGTTTTATCTTTAATAGAAAGAGGAAAAAGAGATGAGATAAATAGATTAGTAAATGAAACTTTTTTAGAGATAAATACACTAAATATATATATCTCAAGCCTTATTGGCATTCATTTAAAAGATGCTATAAGTGAGAAAATAAAAACTGAAAGAATTTTCCAAACTAGCA
This sequence comes from Campylobacteraceae bacterium, assembly GCA_012521935.1. Lineage (GTDB taxonomy): Bacteria > Campylobacterota > Campylobacteria > Campylobacterales > Campylobacteraceae > JAAYLJ01. Next base: position 2,928 of record JAAYLJ010000149.1, read on the forward strand.
TTATAATGCTAGTTTTGCTCATTAGTTTAGTATTTTTCCTAAGTATTCTTGTTTCAATTGTTTTAACAAATCACTTTAAAACGCTTCATAGCTCCCTTGAAACTAAGGTAAATATTAAGACAAAAGCCCTAAGAAGACTAAATGATTCATTAGAAAAAAGAGTGGCTAAAGAGGTTGAATTAAATAGAAAAAAAGATCAAATCATGTTCCAACAATCAAGGCTTGCAAGCTTAGGAGAGATGCTTCAAAATGTTGCTCATCAATGGAGACAGCCTTTAAGTGCACTTACGATGATAATTCAAAGCTTTGAAACAAAACATTTTACTGGAAAACTAACTCCAGCTTTTATAGAAGAGAGAGTTAAAGATGCAAGTGTATTAGCTAGCGGCATGTCAGAAACGCTTGATGATTTTCGTACTTTTTTCAACCCAAATAAGAGCAAAAAGGTATTTGATTTAAGATTATCTATCCAAAAAGCAATCGATTTAACCTCATATCTTTTAGAAAAAGAGAATATCAAACTATCCCTTCTTATGCAAGAAAACATAAGAGTATTTGGCTTTAGAAATGAACTTAGCCATGTAGTTTTAAATCTTATCAATAATGCAAAAGATGCGCTTAGTAAAAAGAAGGTGGATAAAAAAATCCATATATATGTAAAAGCAGCGCCAAAAGAGATACATATAAGTATTATTGATAATGCTGGTGGCATAAATGAAGCTGTTTTACCAAAAATTTTTGATCCTTACTTTACAACAAAACATCAAAGTGTGGGAACTGGAATTGGGCTATATATGTCAAAGCAGATAATAGAAGAGCATATGCAAGGGACTATCTCTTGCAAAAACATTCATCACAAGATGGGAACAGGGCAGTTTTATAAATGTGCTATGTTTACCATTATTGTTCCCTATCAACAACCAAAGGAGTCATTATGAATCGTCGAGACTATGAGTGTTTGGGTAGTTTTAACATCCTCTATCTTGAAGATGAGATAGATTTACTTAAGCATACTACCGAAGTTTTAATCGACTTTGTGCATAAAATTTATGCTGTACAAACATGCGAAGAGGCATTGAAAATTATAAAAACAAAAAAGGTTGATGTAATTATTTCAGACATTTTACTTAAAAATGGAAATGGAATTGAGTTTTTACAAGATTTGCGAGACAAGGGCTACAATATTCCAGCCATTTTAACAACAGCCTACACTGACACCGAATATTTGCTTGATGCCATAAAACTAAAGGTTGAAAACTATATAGTAAAACCCATCAACATAAAAGAACTCTTAAACTCTTTGCACGATGTATTGCTACCAAAAATTCAATCAAGAGAGATTAGGCGTTCATACAATATCATCAAAACAATCTCTGCAATCACAGATGGAAAACAGGTAGATATCATAAAGTTTATTTTCAATAATTTAGATGATGATAATATGCTTAACTACTCATACAGCGACATTATGGAAAGAGTTGATGTGAGCAAGCCAACGGTTATTAAGCTATTTAAACAGCTTTTAGATTTGGGAATTTTTTCTAAAATACAAAATGGAAAATATTGCTTTAATGAAAACTATTTTCATCTTCAAGAGGCGAATTTATGAATGTTTTAAGAGAATTACCAAAGATAGATAGGCTTTTATTAAATGAAAGATTTACTGGCTTAAACCACTCATTTTTAACTCCAATTATTAAAAAAAAGGTAGAAGAATTAAGAGGATTAGTTTTAGAAAAAAAGATTGCAAAGATAGATACAAACTCACTAATTGAAGAGATTTATAAAGAGTATGAAGAGCTTTTATCTCCATCTTTAATTCCTCTAATAAATGCTACTGGAGTAATTATCCATACAAATTTAGGCAGAAGTGCGATAAGCCAAGTGCTATTTGAAAACATTAAAAAACTACTAAGCGGATATACTAATTTAGAGTATGATGAGAAAAAAGGGTGCAGAGGCGAGAGATATATTCACATACAAAAACAGTTAAAAACTCTTTTAGGGGTTGAAGATGCTCTTGTTGTGAACAATAACGCTTCAGCTGTTTTTCTAATCTTAAATACCTTTGCATATGCAAAAGAGAGTGTAGTCTCAAGAGGTGAACTTGTTGAAATTGGTGGGAGTTTTAGGGTTCCTGATGTTATGGCTAGAAGTGGAACAAAGCTTGTAGAAGTTGGAACAACAAATAAAACAAAGTTAAATGATTATAAAAACGCCATCAATGAAGAAAGTGCAATGCTTATGAAAGTTCATAAATCAAACTTTAGCATTGAGGGCTTTAATGAAGAGGTGGAAATGAGCGAGCTAAGTAAGCTTGCTTGTGAACATGGGCTTATTGATTATTATGACTTAGGTAGTGGGTATTATGGAAATCTTCCATATAATTTAAGTAAAAATGAACCATCCTTGCAAGAAATACTTAAACACAATCCATCCCTAGTAAGCTTTAGTGGAGATAAACTTTTAGGGGGAGTTCAAGCTGGAATCATAGTTGGAAAAAAAGAACTAATTAAAAAGCTAAAACAAAATCAACTCTTAAGAATGCTTAGAGTTGACAAGATAACTTTAGCCCTTTTAGAAGAGACTATAAGGGCTTACATTAAAGATGAACTTCATCTCATTCCAACTCATTTTTTACTAAATAGAAGTATGGATGAGCTAACAAAAGTGGCAAAAAGATTACAGAAAAAGATTGCAAACTCTTCCATTATTGAGTCAAAAACATATGTTGGTGGCGGGACACTTCCAAATAGATCCATCCCAACCATAGCCTTAAAAATCAAAGGAAATGCGAAAATTTTGGAGGAGAATTTTAGAAAGAATGGAGTTATTGGAAGGATTGAAAATGACTCATTTTTGCTTGATCTTAGGGCGCTTTTGCCTGAATTTGAAAATGATTTGATTAAATACTCTAAAAAGGTACTTGGATGAAACAACTCGTAATTGGAACTGCTGGCCATGTAGATCATGGTAAAACTGCGTTAATAGAAGCTCTTACAGGATTTAAAGGAGATGAAACAGAAGAAGAAAGAAGACGCCAAATTACAATTGAACTTAGTTTTTCAAACCTTAAAGAGGAGAATACAAATATAGCTTTCATAGATGTTCCAGGTCACGAAAAATTGGTTAAAACTATGATTTCTGGAGCTTTTGGATTTGACGCAGCGCTTGTGGCAATAGACGCTAATGAAGGGATGATGCCCCAAACAAAAGAACATCTTCAAATCTTGGATTTACTTCATGTAAAACATATTATCATTGCACTTACAAAATCGGACTTAGCAGATAAAAATAGTTTGCAAAATCAAATATCTCAAATAGAAAAAGAGTTTGAAAAGTACCCAAATTTAACCATTAAGCACATTTTACCCACCTCTATTTACGATAAAGATAGCATTTTACTTTTAAAACAAAAACTACTTGCACTTCCAACCATAGATAGAGCCGATAGAGGAGTCTTTAGGTACTATGTTGATAGATCTTTCTCGCTAAAGGGCATTGGAACTGTAGTTACTGGAACAGTTTTAGAAGGAGAGCTTGAAACTCAGCAAAAAGTTTGGATTTGCGAATTAGCCAAAGAGGCAGTAGTTAGAAACATACAAGTTCATGGGGTTGATGAACAGGTTGCAAAAATTGGTGAAAGAGCAGCAGTAAATTTAGGAAACATATCTCATCACTCCATAAAAAAGGGAACTCTACTAACCCAAAAAGGGTATGTAAGAGGCTTTAGGGTTGCAGATGTTTGGGTGGAGAGCTTAAGTGGGTTTAAGCTTCCTCACAATACAAAAGTTATGTTTCATGCGGGTGCAAAGCAGGTTGAAGCTACTTTTTTACACTATGAGGGTGAAGCTCCTTTAGAGAGAGGTTTTTCAAAAGTTATCTTTAATGAAGAGCTATTTTTAACCTTTGATGAACCATTTATTGTCTCATTAAGTGGGCATACAATTGCAGGTGGAAGAGTAGTTAATGCGATAAATGATCCAATTAAAAAAAGAGACAAACTGCCTCTTTTAGAAGCGCTTTATCATAAAGATTTTCAAGCTTCATTTACTATTTTAAGCAATATACATAAAAAAGGTTTTGGACTAATCTCAGCCTATCAGCGCTTTGGTCTCTCTCATAATGATGCCTTAAGTATTGCAAATAGCATGCAAGAAAATCTTTTTATTGATGAGAAAAACTTAGTTATATATCCATATAGCGCCATAGATACGCTAAAAAAATTGATTGTATCAATTTATGAAAAAAACAGATACGCCCTACTCTCAGCAACCTCCATCGCCATAAAACTAAAGTGGGCAAGTGCAGGATTAGCTCAAAAAGCACTTGAAGGGCTTGAGGAAGAGGGGTTTATAGGGGAAAAAGATGGAGTGTGGGTGAAAAATGGAGTGGACATTGAAGATATTGACTCTCATGTACAAGGCAAAATTTATGCCATTTTAAAAGAGTCAAATGATGCTCCTGATGCACCTTATAATATATATGATAGTTTAGATATAGATAGAAAAACAGGAGATGATGCCTTAAAAAAACTAACTACTTCAAGAAAAGTAGTAAGGCTTGCTCACAATCTTTTTGTAACTACTGAAGCTTTAACTTCCATTGTTACAAAATTAAGAGAAATTATAAAAACAAGTGGATTTGTAGATGTAAAAAACAGCAAAGAACATTTTGGGCTTACAAGAAAATATTTAATCGCTTATCTTGATTATTTAGATAATTTTGATGATATAGTTAAAGATGGGATGAGAAGAAGGCTTAAATAGCCTCTTTCTCCCTAACTTTTAATGCTTCATAAATGTTTTGGGAGATTGTATTTGTATATCTTAAAATATCCTCTTCAAGCAAATCTTGTCCGTACATATAAGCAATCCCAGACAAATAACCCATAAAAAGACCAAAAACTCCAAAAAAATCTTGATTTCTAAGCTCTCTTTTTAAAACTGACTCTTCATAAAAAGCATGCAAAGATTTAACAACTTTTGAATCCGAAAAGCTCTTTTTTCCTTTAAAAATCTCTTTACTAGCAACTGTAACTTTGATAAAAAAGTTTATATGCTCAGGTGAATGTTTTGCAAAATTTAAAAAAATATTTACTATGTGCCAAATCTTCTCTTTTGAGTGAAGAGGCATTGCGTTTATTTTGTCTATCTCATCTGAAATAGTTTTTGAAGAGTAAAGCAGTGTCTCATAAGCAAGCTCTTCTTTTGAATCAAAATATCTATATATATTCCCAGGGCTCATGTCTAGCTCTTTAGCAAGCTCTGGCATAGTTGTAGCGTAGTACCCTTTTTTGGAAAAAATATTTAGAGCACTCTTTAAAATCAACTCTTTTTTGTTGGCTATCTTATTCAAGCTTTCCCTTTATCTTAAAAATTCACCACTTTTAAATTGCTACAAAGTTTATTATATCTAAGCATTTCTAAAATGGGATTGCTTGATTAAATCTTAAATTATAGTTTATTTATGCTATCCCTATTTAAGCGCTTACATTGTAAAATGGAAAATGAAAAATTTATAAAAGGAGATTTTATGTCATTTACTTTACCAAACTTACCGTATGACTTAAAGGCACTTGAGCCGCACATTAGTTCTGAAACACTTAGTTTTCATCATGGAAAACACCATCAAGCTTATGTCACAAACTTAAACAATCTCATAAAAGGTACTAATTTAGAAAATAGTTCACTTGAAGAGATCATTAAAGCTACAGCAAATGATTCTGAAAAAGTTGGGGTTTTTAACAATGCTGCACAAGTTTGGAATCATACTTTTTATTGGAATTCAATGAGAGCAGGTGGTGGCGGAAAGCCCTCTGGTGCAATTGCTACAAAAATTGATGAAGACTTTGGTGGATATGATGCGTTTAAAGATGCGTTTAAAACAGCTGCTGCAACGCAATTTGGAAGCGGTTGGGCTTGGCTTATTTTAGAAGATGGGAAGTTAAAAATTACTAAAACATCAAATGCAGATACACCTCTAGCTCACAATCAAAAAGCACTTTTGACTGTCGATGTTTGGGAGCATGCGTACTATATTGATTATCAAAACAGAAGACCAGACTATTTAGATATATTTTTAAATAGCTTAGTAAATTGGGATTTTGTAAATGAGAATTTAAACAGTTAAAAACTTAAGCGGATTTTCCGCTTAAGCCTTCTTCAAAAACTCTGTTTTTAAAACAACGGTACTCTTATCAACTCTACACTCAACCTCTTTAACATTGCTAGTAAGTTTAATATTTTTGATAGTTTCGCCTCTTTTTAAAGTCTTTGGCATACCTTTAACTTTTAAATCTTTAACAGTTATTACACTATCTCCATCTTGTAAAATATTTCCATTACTATCTCTTGTTTCCATCTCTATCCTTTCTTTGAAATGCCCTATTATAGCCTATTTTTCAAAAAGGATTTTTCCAAAGCGCCCACTCCACCATCCAAAAACTAAAAACCAAAAGATCACTGCAAGCACAATTGCATGAAGATAAAATCCATTAAAAACATCAGCACATATTCTAATTAGTGTCATCACTTGAATGAGATAGAAGATGATAGCTGTATATTTATCTGCAACTGGTTCTCTTCCAGAGTGTCCTAGTAAAACTCTAGTTCCAAATCCAATTAAAACAGTAGTAAAATACCCAAGCGCTAAGGCATGCAAAGGAGCATCTCCTAAGTGAAAACTTGAGCCAAATAGCTTTAAAAAACCATCTATAACAAATAGTAAAAACCCAACGCTACTCCACCAAATGGATAAAAAAAGCACCCAAAGAATTGCGGGTGAGCCTTTAAAAGGAAGTCTCCATTTAACTAGCTCATAAGTTATTGTTATAAAAATAACTAAATCAGCTAATAAACTATTAAATCCAAATTCTAAAAGTAAAACTTTTGCTATTAGTGCAAAAAATAGAATATGGAGAAAATATTTACTCTTTTTCATTATGTAATTTTGCATTACATTTGCAGCGAAAAATGGGATCATTTTTTGAGAAACTGTCATTACTACAAAAAATAGATATAGATAAAATGTGACTCCAGTGGCTAAGATTTCAAAATTGTAAAAGTTAGATAGTATTAGTAAAATCTGCCCAAAAAGTCCAAATCCAAATGAGATAAGAAGCCAAGTGGTATCAGTTTTATTCTCCACCTTGCTTTCAAGTTGAATCTTTACAAGCTCCCAAAATAGCTTCACGTAACTAATAAAAATTAAAACAAAAGCAACCCATAAAAATATATTTGATGAAAATGCAGCTATAAACAGAGATAAAGCCCCAATATTTATCCCAACTCCTGCCAAAAGATATGAACTTTTTGGAGGATTTGGCCTAGCTAAATATCTTGGAAAAACGGTTAGTAAAAATCCTACAAAAAACTGCGTAAAAGCACCAAATGACATCCCATAAACATGATAAAAAATTGTTGAAATATTTAGCGAAGCACTAAAACCATATTGAAATAAAAGTAGGGCAATTAAAAATAGAGTTTGAACAATGCCCCCAAAGAAAAAGAGTCTATGGGGCATTGCAACTAGATTTTCTAGCGGTGTAGGCTCTGGCGCCTTTGGAGGTGTTAAACTACTGACAAAAACCACAGCAGCTAGCTCCCTCTTTTGTTGCAGCAGTAGCTTTTTCTAAAACTTCATCATAGTTTGGCTCATCTGTAATCTCAGGAACTATCTGCTTATAAACAACTCTTCCATCTTTACTTACTATAAAAATTGCTCTAGCACAAAGTCCTTCTAGTGGGCCCTCTGAAATTAAAACTCCATATGATTTAGCAAATGATTTATCTTTAAAGTCACTCACAAATTGTAAATTTTCAATTCCCTCAGTTGAGCAAAATCTAGCTCCTGCAAAAGGAAGATCCATTGAAACTAAAATCCCCTCAACTCCCTCGATTTGGGCAAGCTTTTCATTAAAAACTCTTGACTCTTTAGCACAAACTGGAGTGTCAAATGAAGGAACTGAGAGTATAACTTGAATTCTATTTCCCTCTCCTCCAACTGTAATTTGCTCCAAATGAGGATTTGGCAAAGTTAAAAGTGGAGCAGGATCTCCTAATTCAAGATAGTTTCCACCAAGTTTTACTTTTTCGCCTTTTAAGGCAGTATAATCAGCTTTTTCTGTAAACACCATGCTACATTCCTTTAAAAAAATTTAAAGAGTTATTTTATCCGATTTAAGCTTTATTATTCTTGATTTATATCAATAAAAGTTATAATACAAATATTAAATTTTCTCCATTAATGAGCCTAGATTTACCATCCCTTGACAATAAATTTTACTTGTAACTATGCCATTGACACCGCTACTAGCGTACTCTTTGACATTAGAAAGACCTATCCCGCCAGAAGCTAAAATGTATGCTTTTATATTGTTGCTATTTTTATACTCAACTATTTTTTTCAATGTTTCTGGGTCCGCTTTATCAATTTGCAAAAGCTCTATCCCAGCATCAAGCAACTCTTTTGCCTCCTCAAAAGTTTCACTCTCTACTGCCACTCTTTTTTCTGGAGATCTTAACTGTACTCCCTTTATGGCTTTTAAAAACTCATTAAAATCTTTATATAAAATCCTATGCTGGGGGAAAAAAAGTATAGTTTCACTAAGCCCTAATCTATGCGGTAAACCACCTCCATCTAAAACTCCCCTCATGCACAAATGCTTAGCAAAAGGGATGGTTTTTCTAGTAGCTAAAAGTTCACAATGTGGATTTACCTCTTTCATTAAAGAAACCATTTTATAAGTTGTAGTAGCTATTTTAGAGCTGTATTCAAGCAGTTTTTGGACACTTCTCCAAATTTGATGAAGCTTTATATACTCTCCTTTTAATTCCAACAAAGTCTCACCTTCATTGGCAATTTCTCTAGAAGCTTTAGCATACACTACTTCAATCCCAAAAAGCTTTGCAATCCTTACTACCTCATCCATTGCTGAGACTATTATCTTCTCTCTAGTATAAATTTTAAATCTTGCCTGGGTTTCTTTTGGATTTTGTAGCCAAGTAGTTAAATCGCCATATGGAGAGTCCTCTTTGACAAATTGTGCTAATTCTTCATCACTTATAAAATTCATCCTAACTTCCTTTTTTCTCTATTTTGTAAAAAATTTAAAAATGCAAAAAATAGTAGTGAAGTTACCACTAAAATCATACTAAGCGCCATCGCAAGAGCATGATCACCATCAAAAACGGCGTTATAAATCGCTAATGAAACGGTATCAGTTTTTCCTACTATATTTCCACCAAGCATCAAAGTTATGCCTACTTCTCCTAAAGCCCTTGCTATTGAGACAATAAGAGCGATAAGAAGTGAATATTTCACCCCTGGCAATATCACATACATAAAAGTTCCAATTTTACCATGTCCACTCACATATGAAGCTTCTACTATGGATTTTGGGAAAACTTCTATGGCTGCTTGTAGTGGTTTTACCATTAAAGGCAAGCCTGCAACTACTCCTGCGATGACTAGCCCGCTAAATTCAAATATTATTGAAATGTTAAGTTTTGCTAAAAAACTCCCAATCATTCCATTTTTCCCAAGTAGTAAAAGTAGAAAAAATCCAACTGCTATTGGTGGGAAAATAAGAGGTAAAGTCACAATGGCATCAACTATCCATCTACCCCTCCACCGTTTTGAAAGTAGGTATGCTAATGGAGTGCCTATGATTAGAAGAAAAATAGAACAGGTGAAAATAGTTTTTAAACTAAGCAAAAATGGGGGTGCAATCTCCCCCCAACTAAAAGCCATCTTTATAAACCATATTTTTCTAAAATCTCTTTAGCAGTTTCTGAGCTTACAAACTCTAAAAACGCTTCACACTCTTTTTTACATCCATCTAGCTTTCCTGCGGTTATAATAATTGGCGAATAAAGCGCTTCATCAATGGCTATATACCCACCAATTTTATCTTTATGAGCTAGCGCATCAGTTAAATTTATGAAGCCTGCTTCAACCTCTTTTGTCAAAATGTAAGATGTTGCTTGTGGAACAGTAGAAACCTCTACTATCTTCTCATTTAACTTATCTTTTAACTCACTATTTTCTAAGATTTCACTTGCAGCTATGCCGTATATTGCCTTTTTTGAATCTGGTATAGTGATTTTTACAATCTCTTTTTTAGTTAAATCATTAATTGACTCAATTTTTACTCCTTTAGCATATGCTAAGACTGCCTTGCCTTTACCTATGTCTATAAATGAATTAAAACTTAATTCGCTTTTTTTCTCTAAATATGATTTATCACCTATAAAAAGTGCTAAATCAGCACTTTTAACCTGCGCTTCAACTTGTTTCATATTGCCAAAAACTGCTTCAATCTCATATCCACTCTCTTTTTGGAAAGCTCCTACTATCTCTAAAATCGGTTTTTTGTACCCAGCTCCAGCTCCTAGTCTAAAATCAGCTGAAAAAAGGGATGATACAATAAAAATAAAAAACAAAACTACTCTCATAACTTCTCCTAATGTTTTATAATTGGTGCAAAAGCTTTGGTGCTAACTCTAACTCTTTGCCCTACTTTTAGGCTTTGTGCTTCAACTGAGCTTAAAACCACCTCAACTAACTGCTGCCCTATACTAACAATGGCCACATAAATCACATCCATTTTCACAATGTCTAAAAGCTCTCCTTCAAATGAGAATTTTTGAGAACCACTTGTTTTAAGCAAAATATCTTTTGGCACTCCATCAGCAATAGTCTCTCCATTTTCAAGAACTATGACTCTGTTTGCTAGCCTATACATTTCACTAGGATCATGACTTACCATGATAGTTGTTGTTCCAAAAGAGTTGTGAAGCTCAAAAATTTCTTGCTGAAGCTTACCTCTCATAGCTGGATTTAAAGCAGAGAGCGGCTCATCCATTAATAGCAGTTTTGGGCTATTCATCATAGCTCTACAAAGACTAACTCTTTGCTGCTGTCCTCCGCTTAAGCTTGCTGGATACCTATCTTTCATATTGGTAAGTTCAGTCATATCCAAAAGTTTTTTTGCAAGAGTTTGATCTTTTTTTACATACAAAAGATTCTCTTCCACACTCATATTTGGAAAGAGAGCATAGTCTTGAAAAACAAAGCCTATTTCTCTTTTTTGAGGTGGTAAAAATATCTTTTTATCGTGCCAGCACTCCCCATCTACATAAATTTCACCCTTAGCCTTAGTAAGTCCAGCTAAGATTCTAAGAAGAGTTGTTTTTCCACTTCCACTCTCGCCTGAAAGGGCAACAAAACTTCCTTTTTCTATGGTTAAATCTACATTTAAATCCATCTTTCCATTTGCACCATGGAGTGGTTTTTTTATATTTATCTTAATCATAACGCCCCTCCAATGCTATGGATCTTCTCTTTTTTATTGAAAACATAAACTGCTAAAAGAACTAGAAAACTTAAAAAAAGAAGTATGGCGCTATATATATGAGCACTCCTATAATCAAGCAACTCCACAAACTCATAAATGGCAACTGAGGCAACTTTTGTCTCTCCTAAAATGCTGCCGCCTATCATTAAAACTACACCAAACTCACCAACAGTGTGTGCAAAGGTAATGATGATGGCAGTTATGAGTGCTGGTTTTATATTTGGCAAAGCCACTCTAAGTAAGGTTTGAAAGTTACTTTTTCCGCTTAAGTATGATGCTTCAAGCATGTTTTTGTTTAATGATTGAAATCCACTTTGCAAAGGTTGAACCATGAATGGAAGTGAGTAGATACAGCTAGCTATCACAAGGCCAGTAAAATTAAACACAAGTCTAATTCCAAAATACTCTTGTAAAAAACTTCCAAGAGCTGAATTGTGAGAAAGCCCCCATAAAAGATAAAACCCTAAAACTGAGGGTGGCAACACTATGGGCAAGGCTGTAACTGCTTCAAGAACTGGTTTAAATTTTGATTTTGTATTTGCTAAAAACCAAGCAAAAGGGAGCGAAAAGATAAATAGAAAAAAAGTAGTGATAGCAGCAAGCTTAAATGAGATATAAAATGGACTCCACTCTAAATTTAAGATAATATCAATCATTTAATACCTCATAAATAGCAACTTCGCTAGCTCTAATATAGACTTTTACCCTATCATTTTCTTTGAGATTTAATCTTTTAAATGCACCTACAGTCATGATGGATTCTACTGAGCCTGCATGAGTGTGTAAAAGAATACTACAAAGGATTTTACCTCTTGTAATGTTTTCTACCACCGCATCTATCTCATTTGAAAAGCTGATGGTTTGGGGTACATTGACCCCCACTGTCACGCTAGTTGACTTAAGTCCAATCTTTACCATATCTCCAATATCCACATTTGGAAGTTCTAATCCCATCATCCAAAATGTAGTTTTGCCAGCTACATCAAAACTAATAACATGCAAACTTTGCTCATTTTTTATGCTTTTTATTTTGGCAACAAAACTATTCATGGCAGAAGGTATCCATACTCTTTCATAATTTTTTTAGCTTCATTGCTAAAAATGAAATCATAAAAAGACTCTGCCTCCTTTTTTGCTCCTTTTAATAAAACTACCCCTTGATCTATTGGCTCATAGAGTGAATCTTCAACCATTGCCCAATTTTTTCCCTCTTTATATTCACTCATTTTTGATGAATAAAGAGCTGAAGCATTGATAAGTCCAATGTCTGCTGCTGTGGTAGCAAAATTTACTGTTTGTGAAATACTCTCAGCAAATACAAGTTTGTTTTCTATTTTTTCATAGATTTTTGCACTTTTAAAAGCTTCAACCGCGGCCGCTCCATAAGGTGCTGTTTTAGGATTGGCGATTGCAATTTTTTGGATGCTAGGATCAGTTAAAAGCTCCATCCCTTTTGAAAAATCAAACTCTTTTGAACTAAAAAAAGCTAAAGCACCTTGAGCGTAGATAATTGGCTTAGTAGTAGCTAATCCTGAATCATAAATCTCTTTTGGGAAAGCCATATTTGCAGCCATAAAAATATCATATGGTGCTCCATTTTTTATCTGAGCTACCAGTTTTCCACTACTAGAAAAAGTTGGCTCGATTTTCACATTTGGATGAGTTTTATTAAACTCTGCTATAAGCTCATCCATAGCAAAGGCTACATTTGCAGCAACAGCAAGCCTGATAGTTTCAGCTTGTAAAGCAAGTCCAAAAAAAACAATTACAGTAAAAAATAATCTTTTCACTTTTTTCCTTTATTGCGTTATATAAAGGAAAATATAGCGTTTATTTTCTTAAGTTTTTCTTAGCAACCTACGATGACATCTTCTGGAAAGAAGCTTATATAAACCAAATCATCTTTTTTACAAATAGGAAGTTTATCTATAGAGCCAGTAGCAACTAAAATTTGGGATCCAAATATAACAGTTATCTCATACATATCCTCTTCTACTGCGTGGGTTAATATTTTCGCATTTATGAGATTTGTCTCTGATGGTGCTTGAGTTTTAGAGGTAAAAGTGGAGATGGAAGAGGCTTTTATGATGGCAAAAAGATTTTGTCCTATCGTTAATCCTAGCTCTCTTACACTAGTTTGGGTAATGTGAGCATCGATAAAAATATCTTTTTCAAGCTCAAGTGTAAGTTTTGCATTTACATTAAGCGGGGTGATTTTTTTTAATTTGCAAGCAAGCTGATTTCTAGCACTTGTCCTAATGCTAGGCCTTGAGAGCAGTTGCATCAAAGCTTGAACATCATCTAAATGTAAAGAGATTGAGTCAAAGAAAGTTTTTTGAGCACTTTGAAGTGCTTCATAAAGAGCTATATAGTTGTGAGCTTTGTGAGTAAGTGTTGAGCCACCGCCGCCTTTTCCGCCAGTAGTTTTTTTAGTTAAAACCTCGCCAGAGAGTGTTTCCATCTCTTTTAAGGCATCCCACGCAGCTTTATAACTCATTTTCATGGATTTTGCTGCTTTAGATAAAGAGCCATGAGCATCTATCTCTTTTAAAAGCTCTATTCTGCCTTTTCCAAAAAAACCGTGATTGCTTTTATCTATCCAACAAGCCGTGCCAAGTCTTAATTCAGCCATTAAATCTCCTCGAGCTATAATTATATATATAGCGTATTTAAAAGGAGTTTAATTTGGTAAAAAAGAGTTTGCAAGCGAAACAATGGCATCTTTTTTCATGGCACCTTTCATTTGATAGATGATTTCACCCTCTTTGAAAATTAAAATCGTAGGAATAGAACGGATGTCAAACCTCATGGCAAGATTTTGCTCCTCTTGGGTATTTACTTTTGCAAAAAGAGCCTTTAATGGAAACTCTTTTGCAGCTTTTTCAAACTCTGGCGCCATTACTTTACAAGGACCACACCATGGTGCCCAAAAATCCACCACAACAGGAATAGAAGAGTTAGCAACAACCAAATCAAAGTTTTGCTCATAAAGCTCTAATACTTTATCAAAAAGTAAAGACTCTTTGCAGTGTCCGCAGTTTGCCTTCTTGTAGCTTTTTTTGTACGGAACATTGTTGACATTGAAACAGTAGGGGCATACAACTTTCATCTTCTCTCCTTTAAGTTTCTAAATCTACAACTACTTTAAATGGCTTTTGAAAAAGGAAAAAGTAGGCAAAATATAGCCCGTAAGTGATGAAAAGCCAACTTATGAAAAATAGTCTCTTTTTTCCAATTATACTAAACTCACTTTTTGTTACCCTAAAACCATTCTCTTCAAAAAACCTAACAAGTGTTGCATTTTCAGCTTTTTTAAATGAAATTGATGATTTTATTTGGTTTATGGAGTTTAAAATCTCTTCTTTGTATCTTTTTTGTGATTTTAACTCTATAAATAGCGCTACAAAGCCAATTAATGGAAGTAAGGTTACAAACATAAAAGCCCTTTTTAAATGTTAAATCCTAGCAATTATGGGCTTAATCTGCAACCATAGTTTGCCCTGTTTTTAAAAAAAGGCAAACTATGTAGTTAAAATGAAATAGGTTTTAAACCATATACATAACTTTTGCCAAAATTACGATGGTAATTCCAGCAGCGATTATATAGTAGTACGCATTGCTCTCAACAGGATTTAGATCTTGTGAATGTTTATATTTGAAAAATAAACGCTTCGTGATTGATGTTACAACTTTCACGCCAATGCCATAAGCTATTAAAGCTTTGATTATTAATATTGTTTGAAAAGGTGTAGCAAAAACTCCATCTTTGAATGAAATATACCTAAAAAACATTATAGTGCCAGTGGTTAATAAAACAAGCATATTTGGCGGGTATATCTTCCAAACTTTTTTTGATAGTGCACTTTGCAAAGCCACATATGCACTCTCGCCTATGACTTTTTTTGTTGGGGTTACAACAAAAAGCTTAGCAAAACCCCACCCAATGAACAACATCGCACTTAGCAAATGGATCAACAAAACAATATTGTAAAACAACTCCACAACTACTCCTTTATGTTTAAGAATTTTAAATGTTATTTATGAATTGGTTAAAAAACTTTCATATTCAGCATCAGTAAGCTTGTATTTATAAAATTTTTCATAAAAAAACTTACTCTCTTTTTTTAAATCTAAATATTTCATCTCTTCTGGATATAAAACTTTACTCAGCCACATAATCCCAAGAATAGCCTCTGGAGATGGTCTATCCCACCAAAATCCAGCAACTGGTACCATATGTATTTCTTTATTTTTAACAGCGGTAATGCTCCCAAACTGAGGTTTATTTAAAAAATCTTTTGCAGTTGTTTTTAGCGTTCTATTGCTTGGCAAAATAATGACATCTGGGTTCCATAAAATGATTTTTTCTATGGAAATAGTACCTTTTGCCTCCATTTTATTTGCAACATTTATACCGCCACTTTTTGTGATAAAAACATCTCCCCACCAATCCTTGTTTTCACTACTTATCTCACTAGAGCCACTAGCGTAAAATACTTTTTTCCAATGTTTTATATTTTCTGTTTGGCTTTCTACCTCTTTAAGCTTTAGCTGCAAATACTCTATTCAATCTTTCGCTTTTTCTTTTTCGAAGAAGAGTTTTCCCATATTGTCAAACTCCGCTAAAAGGCTTTTAAGTGAGTGCTTGCCAATCCCCATGGTGTAAACTGGAATGCCAAGTTTTTCTATTTTATTGTTAGTTTCAATTGAAGTTGATCCAGCAAAAACAATATCTGGATTAATCTTTAAGAGTTTTTCTAAATTTATATCATTAAATGTCCCTATGCTCTTTTTATTTGCAAGCATTGGGAAAAGTTTTTTGAAAAATGGAAAGCTTTCGCTCTTTGGATGAGCTATGATAAAATCACTCTCTGCAAATATTGCTATTTGCTGTAC
>JAAYLJ010000150.1 GCA_012521935.1 Campylobacteraceae bacterium
AAACAAAGGAAAGCGGTGTTATCAAATAAAGAGAAATTTAAATCTTTTAATGATATTTTAAAATTATCTGGATTATATTCAGACTCAATATGCCAACACCAAGAAAAAGAGATAGAAAAAGAGATTTCAAAATATAATGATGATAAAGATTTCTTTTGGGATATTTATCTTTTTTTAGATAGTAAAGATTATAGCCATTTTGCACAAAAAAGCCTAAATAGGTATTTGGCTTATAAATGTGTTGAATTTAGAGACTCTATAAAAACTATTTCTATAAAAGAGTTAAAAGAAAAATATCAAAAAATATCAAATTTGATAGAAAACTCACAAGTAAAAAAAGTATTTCAGCACTATATATTCTCTCATTTATTGCTAAATAACATAAAAATAGAAAGTTCGCAAAAAAATAATAATGAATTTTTCAATTATTTAAAAAAAATTGGTTGGGAGCACAAAAGTTTTTTATTTGACAATACAATTAAAAAAATAATTAAATTAAATGAGGATTCTACAAAAGCTTCTGTGATAATCATTTCAAATGGAAATGAAGAGTATATCATTGAAACTCTTAAGGAGATTAATAAACAAAAAAACGGTGCTTACAAAATAGTTTTTGTAAGCAATAATAAAGCAAATCAGACTCAAAAAATATTGAATTTGGTAGATACCTTTATACAAATGAAAGAGAATCATGGTGCTTACTTGGCTAGAAATATAGGAGCTGCTTTTGCATTTTGTGATATTTTAATATTTTTAGAAGATGATGGAGTGCCAGAAGAAAACTTCGTAAACCATCATATTAGTATTCACGATGATAATAATATTATTTCCGCAAGAGGTACATATCTTTCAAAAACAAATGGCATCATGCCATCTCATTATTGGTTGGGCTCAGACATAAAACCTGCTCCTACAGTGCTGGAGGGAAACTGTTCATTTAAGGCAAAAGAATTTTACAGAGTTGGCGGTTGGGGAGATTATATTATGTTTGGGCATGGTGGTTTGGAGATTTGCTACAGAATGCTTAAAAGCTTTACAGCTCCAAGTCAACATATTTACTCCCCAAAGCCAATCCTATATCATGATTTTGAAAAACCAAATAAAGATATGAAACTTAAAAAACTGACTCAACACGCCTCTTGGCAGGTTTTAAAATTTAGTCATACTGATTTTCATAATATTTTAAATAGGTGGAAGTAATAAAAACAAAATATCTTCTATACTCTTTTAAGTATCGAAAAGGTAAAAAATACACATATTGGTATGAAACAGATAGTAGATTTTTTCAATCTATAAAACCACCAAAAAGCGTATTAGAGATAAATAAAAATGAAGTTGATTTTATATCAATAGATGAGATTATTGAAAATCCTTGGCAAGAATGGAAATCAAATGATATTCAAAAAATAGCTGCTTTAAATGGTGTAAATATAAATTATCTAAAATCAACTGATATTGATTTTGTCCAAAAAAAAGAAGATGAAAAGCTTTTGGAGCTATATAGCCATTTAGTAGAAAATTTTGATATTTCCAAATCTTTTGGATTTAAAACTATTCAAAAATGGCATATAGAGGTATTTAAACCAATCTATCCATTTGCGGGAGATATTAGAACTGTTGAAATGGGAAAAGGCCAGGGAAATGAAACTTGGGTATGGCAACTTAATTTTTTAAAAGCTATTCCTGATTTAGATATTTTTATAAAAAAAGTGTCAAGTAAAAAGTATCAAGATATTGATATTCTTACAGAAGATTTGTCTAAAATCATATGTGATTTTTTATTTATTCATCCTTTTCGTGAAGGAAATGGAAGAATAAGTAGATTGATTTGTGATATATTACTTGCAAAAAATGGTTTTCCAATGATAGGATTGAGCTTAAAAAGTGGTGATAATTATATAGAAAGAGTTCATTTTGGTTATGAATGTAACTATAGACCTATGCAAGAGTTATTAAAAATAAAAATAGAAGAGGTTATGAACAAATAAGCCTATAGTATTCTTTTAGTTGTTTTTTAGTTGTTTTTGAACCTTCAGCTCTTACAGAAGTATAAACTGAATTTACAATCATTTTTTCTTTCTTTTTAGCGTTAGCAAAATATTTATTGCTATTGGAAATAGTTTTTTTCATGTTAATGCCTCAATAAGATGAATAATCTTAAATTGTACCATAATGAAGGATAACATATGATGAATTTGGACAAATATTGCAAATAGTAAAAATTATATGCAAAAATCAAAGTCAAAAATATCCTATGACAAACTCCCATTTAAGGGATTTGGTTAAAAAATTATCATTTTTTCTTTTTTTCTACCAATATTTTGAAGCCTTGCAAGTCTCTATGGATTAGGCATTTAAGAGCTTTTAACTGATCTAAAATAATTGCTCATGTGTATTGGTTTTAGGTAGGTTTTTAAATATAATGTCTTTATGAAAACAGAAAAATTATTAAGTACTGCACAATCTAATGAAACTATGGAACATCTATTTTCAAACCTAGGATTAACTTATGAGCAGTAACATGAAACTAACCACCGTAGGCACAGGCTATGTAGGCTTATCAAATGCAGTACTACTAGCTAAAAACAATGAAGTAATAGCACTGGACATATTAAAAGATAGAGTAGATATGATAAATAGTGGCATTAGCCCTATTGAAGATAATGAGATAGAGAAACTTCTACCGAGTCTAATCTCTAGTGGTAACTTAAAAGCTACTACAGATAAAGAGAAAGCCTATAAAAGTGCAGATTTTATAATCATTGCAACTCCAACAGATTATGATCCAAAAACAGACTACTTTGATACAAGCAGTGTTGAATCAGTCATAAAAGATATATCAAAGATTAATCCAAATGCTACAATAATAATTAAAAGTACAGTACCAGTTGGATATACAGCTAAACTAAATGAACAACTAAAAACTACAAACTTAAAAATTATCTTCTCTCCTGAATTTTTACGAGAAGGAAAAGCACTACAGGATAATCTATATCCAAGTCGCATCATTGTAGGAGATAGCTCATCTAAAGCTAAAGAGTTTGCAAAGCTGCTAGAGCAAGGTGCTATTAAAAAAGATATACCTACTCTTTTTACTAACTCTACTGAGGCTGAAGCTATAAAGCTCTTTTCAAATACATACTTAGCCATGAGAGTAGCTTTTTTTAATGAGCTTGATAGCTACGCCCAGATACACAACCTAAACACTAAAGATATCATTGAGGGAGTTGGGCTAGATCCACGCATTGGATCTCACTACAATAATCCTTCATTTGGATATGGTGGATACTGCCTTCCAAAAGATACAAAACAACTTCTTGCAAACTATAAAAATGTACCAAACAATATCATTGAAGCAATAGTTAATGCAAATAGAACTAGGAAAGACTTTATTGCTGATAGTATCATCAAAAGACTAAACTCCGCTCCATCAACCATTAACCACCAATCATCCGCTAAAACAGTAGGCATATATAGACTTGTTATGAAAAGCGGAAGTGATAACTTTAGAAGTAGTGCTATACAAGGCATAATGAAACGAATAAAAGCAAAAGGCATAGAAGTGATAGTCTATGAGCCAGTGCTTGAAGATGAACTATTTTATAACTCTAAAGTCATAAATGATTTAGATGAGTTCAAAAAGCTTTCAAATGTAATAGTAGCTAATAGAGTAGATGAAGAACTTGAGGATGTAAAAGATAGGGTTTATAGTAGGGATATGTTTGGGAGTGATGATTAAAGGAGGGTAGAAAATACATCTGTCCACATTTTTTCTATTTGAGAACTATCAGTTTCAAATGCATAATTAAGACTGTTTTTTGAAAACTTAAGAAACAGCTCCTTATTTTCACACAACTTTCTAACTGACTCTACAAAACCATCAATATTATAAGGCTCTATCAAAAATCCAGTTTTTTTATCTTTTACTACCCATGGTGCCGCGTCAAAACTATCATACAAAACTACTGGCAATCCTTGACTTCTAGCCTCTATAAGTGTTTGGCCAAATCCCTCAAAATGAGATGTCATTATAAAAACTGAGTATCTTCTTAGGGTTTCTTTTGCATCTAGCGTAACACCTTTAAAAAAGATATTCGGGTGATTTTTTATTTTTTGCTTTAGGCTTTCTATCTCTTCTTTTCGTCCTGTTCCATAAATATCCAAACTATATTCTTTTGGCAATTTCTTAACTATTTTTACCATATCAGAGAAGTTTTTTTGCTCTTCTCTAACTCTTGTAATCGCTACAAGTTTTTTAGAAAAGATTGCAGGCTCTGTTTTTGTTTCAAGTTTGCATCCTCTAGGAATTATGCTTATCTTATTGTGTGGCACTTCTTGGGATAGTTTTTCTTTATCGCTTTTTGTATATACAGTAAATAGATCAATGTAGTGTTTTTTTAAGTTAAAGATAGTGCTTTTGAAGTTTAATATCTCTATTTTATTGCTCTGAATTAAAATAATTTTATTCTGTTTTAATATCTTGTCTTTAAAAAAAGCTAAATAGTATGGGTTGAATAAAATTATAATATTTCCACTACCAAAAATATCTAATTTATTCTCTATATCCGCTCTTCTTTCTTGCAATCTAAGCTTAGGATATTTACTTTTTGGATCGCTCAAAGGTATTGAAATAATACTATCGTCCAGCTTAACAAAACTTCCAAAATCATTCCTAAGAAATAGCTCAACATAGGTTGTTTTTAATGTTTTTGCTATTTTATGAAAACTTTGCATTAAGGTTTCAAGCCCACCAATTCCAGTTGCTGAGTTTATATGAAAACTAATTATTGCTGGCTTGTTATTTTTCATAACTTGATTTTTTAGGTAAAACTTTCTCTAAACTTTGATTGATTAAAGTTTTAGATAATTCAAAATCATTCTGACTCATATCTTCTTTCGTAAACCTTCCTTTAGCAGTCCCATCATTTATACAAAATAACTTATAGCTACCACTTTCTATATCTTTTGCTATCTGCTTCGCACTATCTAAAGTCCTAATAATTTTAAAAGCCCTTCTATCTATAAAATCTTTTTTATTAGTTGGGGTGAACTTGCCCCCCAAAAGTTGCCAATATCTAAACAAATACTGATTTACATCTTCATTTGTCCTAAATTTGTTTTTAGAAACTTGCTCTAAAAACTCCTTTTCCACTCCCCATACTTCTTTAAGAGTTGATTTTAAATATGGTTGCGGAAAGTGGTTAAATTTAAATCCAGTAAAAAATTTAAAATATAATAAAAGCAAGTTTTGAAGATTGTATTTTCCATACCCAAGATTAAACCATTTTGAAAAATTTCTCAGCACTATTTTTCGCTTCACTAAATTTGGATCTACATGCCTATTATGGTGCTTACTGATAATGTCTATATTATTTGAATCAATATGTCTAATGGTACCATCATGAGCCATATCCATAATAGCCATATCAACTGGAAGAGAATTTTTAAAAAACTCCTCTTTTTTCATAGGTTTTAGTACAAAAAAATCATCATTAAAATAAATAAATCTCTCACTTAGGTTTTTTATTCTATGCAAATTCAACTCTATTGGATGGGAGTTAAAAATCGGCAACCACTTGCTAGGAATATACTCTTCATGCTTAACTATTTTTAATTTTGGGTGGTTTTTGTTTAACCATTTTGGCAAATGTCCATGAGTAATAAAATATATTTTATTTACCCAAGGCAAAAACTCTTCAATTCCTCTAAAGATAAAGTGCAAATTATCCCAATCCCTATATCTATCTTTATTGTTTAAATCACTGTTTTTTACTTTATATTTTGCTTTTTCTTCCTGCCAAATGGGATCATTCCCATCTACCCAAGGTAAAACTATATCTACCTTCTCGCTCATTGATTTCTCATTCTAACATCAATTACCAACCCATTAAACTCACCCAAAATAGTATCTATGCTACTCATTGCTACATCTTTAGCACTAAGCAAACTACTCTCATCCTCTTTCCCAAAATTTCTCTCTCTCATTGGAGTTGCAGTTCTTGCTGGATTTATCACATTTACCCTAATATCATCTTTCATCCACTCTTCACAAAGCGCTTGAGTCAAGTTTACAACCGCCGCCTTTGTAGCGCTATATACACTATATCCTGCCCTACCCCTAGTATATGAACTAGATGTAAAAAGCAGCAGTGAACCCTTCGTCTTTTTTAGGTAACTGTGTGAAGCCTTAGCTATGTTTATAGAGCCAATTAAATTCGTATTTACTTCACCCTCTATCTCATTTGAACTCATATTTACCAAATCTTTTCTAGTAAGAGTTGCAGCGCAATTAATGATGCTATCTATCTTGCCAAGCTTTTTACTAATTAGCTCAAGTGAACTCTTCACTTCATCCATAGAGGCAACATCTACCCCGCTAGATTTACTAAATTCAACCACTTTTGCACCATGACTAGACGCCATCTTTACTATCTCTTTTCCTATGCCACTACTGCCGCCAAAAACTACTATATTCATGCCTTTTAACTTGCTAAGTAGAGGTTTTCTATCTGCGGAAATGGAGTGAAGTTGGATTAGTTTTTCAGCAAAAAGCAAATCTTCAGGATAGGTTATTTTGATATTTCTCTCCTCCCCATCAATGACAAATATCTGCTCATCTGGCAGATACTGCTTTACAAGTCCACAATCATCTGTAAAAAGAGGCTTACTCTCATCAGCATTTGCTAACTCATGCGCCTTTTTTATGGTTTTTAATTTAAAAGCTTGTGGGGTTTGTCCTCTTTGAAGTTTGCTTCTTTGCGGAATGTTTTTTATAGTTTTTGAACTCTCATCTATCTCTATGATAGTATCTGCTGTTGGGATTGCAACATCTACTGCACTGTATTTCTCAAGTGCCCTTATGCAGTTATTTATGATTTCTTGGGAGATGAAAGGGCGCACAGCATCATGAAAAATCAAATTTATATCTTCTTTATCTTCATACTCTTTTATGGCATTGTAACTAGAATCTTTTCGCTCAGCCCCACCAGATATAACTCTTCTCACCTTCTTAAAACCGCTCTTTTTAAATGTTTGAAGTAGTTTATCATGGTAAGCTTCATCTGCAACTATACATATCTCATCAATATTTTCATTTTGTTCAAAGGCAACTACAGTGTACTCTATGATGTTTTTCCCAGCTAGGTTTATATATTGCTTTGGAGTTTCACTTCCAAACCTGCTGCCACTCCCCCCACTTAAGATAACTGCTACATTCACATGCTATCCTTTGCCAAAATATTTACAATGTTTTTTAAAGCCCCGCCTCTGGCTATCTTATCAAAAAACAACTCTTTTATCTCTTCTCTTTTTTTACCATACTCATCTTTTGCATCCTGCTTTGAAATCGCCTTTTCTAACTCATCTTGAGTTTTCACCTTTACCCCAGGACTAAACTCATCATAATCAAAAAGCAAAGAGACATTTTTAAGATACTCATCCATATCATAGTTATAAAATATAATCTCCCTATCAAGAAGTAAAAAATCATAAACCACAGATGAATAGTCACTAACAAGAGTATCAACATACTTTAATATCGGATAAATATCCCCATGAGCATTGTGAAAAAATAGATTGCTATATTTTAAATCATCACTGTTTTTATAATGATCCAACATAAATGGATGTAGTTTTAGTATGAAAATAGCATCTATCTCTTGCAATTTTTGATTAAGTTTTTGAAAATCTAAGTTTAACTTTGTTTGGTTTTCTCTATGAGTTGGCATATAAAGAATAATTTTCTTAAAGTTTTTTTTCACAATCTCATAAATCTTTCTATCGCAAAACATCAAATCTAGTTCATCCTCATCTTTAAAAAATATATCATTTCTAGGATACCCAAGATTTAAAAAGCTTTTTGCGCTAAATATTTTTTTAAAATTTGTCTCATTTGTCCAATCTGATGTAGAGATAAAATAATCATATTTTATATTCTCTAACTTATTCATCTTCTTAAGCCCCACGCCATGCCATAGTTGCATGGTTTTTTGTGAAGGATGAAGTGGTGGTAAATATGTATAGTTTCCCTGATCAAAGACTATAAACTTTGCAGTAGCTATCTCTAAATCAGCCTCTTTTGTATCAAGTAGCTCATACGGAAGACCGTTTTGCTTTAACTCTTCTATTTGCTCTTTATTGTCCGTTAGGATTATTGAGTCAATTTTATTTTTCAAACAGTGTAGATATAGGGCTTTATTATTAGCGCCTATGAAGCCTTTTGAGATAAAAACAACTCTTTTCCTAATACACTCCATCTCTCTTGGAGGGTAAAAAAACTCTCTTTTATAAGCCTTAAAGTCATTTTCAAACCTATATTCACCATCAACTATGCTTACTTTTACTATTTTTTCTTTTTTCACATAGGGCAGGTAGTGACTCAAAATATTTTCAAAATGATTTGGACTTAAGATAAATATATAGTCAAACTCTTCATTTGATAACTCTTCAATTTGGATGATGTTTGTATCTTTTTTGTTTTTATCTATGAAGCCTTTTATATTTATATCTTTAAGATAGCCCTCTAAAGCAAGAGTTAGTGGAGAGTGTGGAGCTATGAATATATCTTTATTTTTAAATTTTTGCACCATTTAAGCCCGCTTCAACTCTGATTTTCTACTTCTTGCCTTCATTAGCTCTTTCATAAAAAACATAAACCTTTTTTGCATCTTCTTTCAGGCTGTTTATCCTGCTTTGGTTTGATGGGTGGGTGCTTAGTAGCTCGATTGGCTCGCTAGTTGAAATCTCTCCCATCTTCTCCCACACCTTAACGGAAGAGTTTGGGTTGTAACCTGCTCTTGCAGCAAGCTCTACACCAATCCTATCCGCTTCTCTCTCATGCTCCCTACTATAAGGAAGTGAAAAAGTATAGTAAGTTGCAATGTCAGCTAACTGCATCACCGCACCAGGAGCTCCGATTAGCTCTTGAGTGATGGCTAAAGTAAGATTTCTAAGTTCATCTTGACTAGCTCTTTCTCTACTATGCTCTCTTAGTGCGTGTGCCATTTCATGCCCCATTATGGCGGCAATCTCATCATCGTCTAAATCAAGCCTATCTATGATCCCACTATAAAAAACTATCTTTCCACCAGGCATACACCAAGCATTGAGCGTATCTTCATTTATGAGATTAACCTCCCAGTTCCACCTTGGGGCATCTTGTCTAAAAACAGCAGTTTGGGGAATGATGTTATTCATTATAGTTTTTAATCTTTGCAAGGTTTTCACATCTTTATTTAAAGTATCCTCTTTTTTTGCATCGCTTAAAACCTTTTTATATGCCTCATTTGCGCCCTCTTCCATAGCACTTGCAGGAACCATCATAAATTGGGATCTATTTACTCCAAGTGCACCACTTTGGGTTGTAGTAGAGAGACACCCAGTTAAAAAAATGGTTAAAAAAGTTAATAAAAGATAGTTATATATTCTCATTTTCTCTCCTAGTCATTCAAGTAATAAACCACCGTAGATACAACTCTAACGCTTTTCATATGTGGAGTGTTTTTATCTCTTTCACTAATGCTAAACTGCCCTTGTGAGGCACTTTTAATCTTCCCTAGCTTACTTTTAGAATCATCCGCAAAGGTTTGCGCAGCAACTCTAGCATTTAAAGTTGCTTCCTTTAGCATGCTTGGCTTTAAATCATTTAGCTTTGAGTAAATGTACTCCACTCTGTTTTCATACGCATCACTTTTAAAAGTAACTCCTTGTTTTCCAAGCTCCTCGATTTTCACCATAGCCTCTCTAGCTTTATCGACATTTTTGCTATAAACTGAAATAGTTTGGTTCAAAATATACCTATACCCACCCTCACCACTTCCATATTGATTGCTAAGCCTGTCATATGCTACTGGAGCATTTATGCTAATCTCCTCATCTTTAAACCCAAATGATTTTAAAAATCTTTTAACACTATCCCTATCTTTTTCTATCTCATCATAAAGCGTGGTAAGCTCATCTCCAGCTTTAGTATACTGGATGGGCCAAATCACCACATCAGCAGCAACTTCTTTTTCAGATAGCCCCTTTACTGTTACTACTCTTTCAAGTTTTTTATATGAAAGTAGCGCATTTCCAATACTTTTCCCAAGAAAAATCAACCCGAAAAATAGAAAAATTCCCAAAATAAAAGCTGAAGATTTTTGCATAAAAACTCCTTAAATATATTTAAAAAATAGTATATACATAACAGGTATTGAAATCAATGAAAATAGTGTACTCAAAAGTACTGCAAAAGAGGCTTTTTGTGGGGCAGCATTTAGTAAAACCGCCATAGAAACTGCGTTTGCAGCTAGTGGAACAATGGCAAAGATGAACATAACTTGATGAAGCTCTTTTCCAAACCAACCAAGCAGATAGCTATCTATAAAAATTATCCCAAAAACTACAAGTGGCCAAACAATAAATTTTGTGAAAAAAGTCATCCCCACAAATACAAAATCAAGCCCCTTTTCTCTTATCCCCTCAAGCCCCATCCCTATCATCATCATCCCAAGTATTGCAAAAGTTCCTTTAAAATACTCCATAAACTCCATCATTTCAATGGAAGGCATCCACCCCATATAGTTGAAAAAGAGCCCAAGATGAAGCGCGTAAAGCGAAGGGAGTTTGGCAACTTTTTGTAAACTTTGCTTGAAAGTGTAATTGCCTCTAGCTATTATATAAAATCCAACGCTACTCTCATAAAGCAAGGATGAGAGCATTGTAAATATGTACAGGTTCGCTACATTTGGCTCAAACAAAAGCATAGCAAGCGGTATTCCAAAGTATCCAGTATTTCCAGTTCCTGCACTGAAAGCGAAGATATTTCTTGTCTCATCTTGCCAAATATATTTGCTAACTCTATAAAAAAAGAGGCAAAGAAAAGTACTTACTAAAAACATAAACCATGGAAACCCTAAAATTTCAACCTTTATCTCCACGCTCAAGCTAGCGCTAAAAACCACTACAGGAGAGATTATATATATCAAAAGCGGAGCTATCGACTCTCTAGCGATGTTTAAAACCCTTGAAGCGATATACCCAAACCCTATCATCACATAGAGTGGAAATATTTTAAACAAAAGAGTAAAAAAAAGTGTCATAAAAACATCTCTTTATAAAGAAAAGCGTTATACCCAAGATAGCAA
>JAAYLJ010000151.1 GCA_012521935.1 Campylobacteraceae bacterium
CTATCTACCCTTGAGCCTAAAGTAACTTTTGCATCATTTAAGTGCATACCCTTTAAATAGTCAAACCCTACAATCCTATCAAATTCTTCCATGGTTTTAATATAGGCATCTTTTGTCCTAATATCATATCCAGCAGCGAAAAGATGGCATGTATCAAGGCAAACACCCACTCTTTTTTTATCTTCAACTCTATCAATAAGATAGGCTAAATGTTCCATTTTGTAACCTAAATTGCTCCCCTGACCTGCGGTGTTTTCGATAACCAGTGTTACATTTTGAGTTAATTCCAATGTTTTATTTAAATTTTTGGCTATTAAGCTTAATGATTCCTCTTCACTTATCTCTTTAAGTGTTGAGCCAGGATGAAAATTTAAATTGACCAAAGAGAGCTGTTCACACCTTTTTACTTCATCTAAAAATGCGTCAAATGAACGGGCTCTTTTTTCATCATCTGGATGGCCTAAATTTATCAAATAACTATTGTGAGGGAGGATATGTTTTGGAGAGATTTTTGCACTCTCTAAGTTTTCTAAAAAAGCATCAATATTTTTGCCATCAAGTGGTTTTGCACTCCACTGCCTTTGGTTTTTAGTAAAAAAGGCAAAAGCATTTGCGCCAATCTCTTTTGCATTTAATGGAGCATTTTCCACACCTCCGCTTGCACTTACATGAGCACCGATAAACTTCACTTATCTCCTTTAAAATCAATAATTATCAATATATTTTTCGCCCTATCTTGATACCTTATGCCACTGTTAATTTTTTCATAACTTATAAGCTCATTATTAAATTCTATATTTTGTATAAAGCCATTTTTGGTTTTTATTAAATTTTTTGAATCATAAATTGGCTCAAGATTTAAAATCTCTTCAAAAATATTTTCATAATGAGTTCTTTGAAAGAAGCGGTTATTGAAGTTTAATTTTTCAAAACAGGGACCATTTAGGCAGATTTTATCACTAATTAAAATGTCTAATACTTTTTGTCCAGCATTTAAAACATAGACTCTTTTGCTACTACTATGAGTTTTTATAAGAGCAAAATCTGAAATTTTAATAATGGGAGTTTTTATGAGAAGTTGTGCGCTTTGAGACTCTTTTACCTCTGGTTTTATGGTGCATCCTGATATAAAAATGAGGGTAAAAATAAAGAGCACTATCTCTCTCACCACGATCCTTAATTTTTAAATTATTTTAGCATACTTTTTATATTAAGGAAAAATTTATATTTTTAGAGTTTTATAAGGTTTGAAGATGTATAATTCCATCTTTACAAAACAAGTGGCCCATTCGTCTAGCGGTTAGGACACCGCCCTTTCACGGCGGTAACACGAGTTCGAGTCTCGTATGGGTCACCACCCTTTCTTCTTAATTAGACTTCAAGTTTGGCAAAAATATCGCAAAAAATCCAAGTAGTGGCAAGAGGGCTGTTAATTTATATACTCCAATTATTCCTATATGATCAGCTAAAACTCCAAGCACTCCAGCTCCAATTCCGCCAAGTCCAAAAGAGAGTCCAAAAAATAGCCCTGAAATAGCTCCAACTTTACCAGGAATTAACTCTTGGGCATAAACAACCATCGCAGGAAAGGCACTTGCAAGCATAAAACCTATGATGGAGAGTAAAATAGTTGAGTGCAGTAGATTTAAATATGGCAACATTAGCGCAAAAGGAGCTACACCAAAGATGGAAATGAGGATAATCTTCTTTCGTCCAATCTTATCTCCAATAGGCCCGCCTAAAACTGTACCTAGAGCTACTGAGAATAGAAAATAAAATAGATGATACTGAGCTTGCTTAAGGCCTAAATCAAAGCTTTGTGTTAGATAAAACATTAGATAGCTATTTATGCTAGCAAGGTAAAAAAACTTTGAAAACATCAATATAAGCAAAATTATTAAAACTTTTGTAACCTCTTTTTTTGTAAATGGATTTACTATCTTAGAGGCAACTTTTTTCAAAGAGATTTGTTTGGTTTTATACCAATTTCCAACCCCAATTAATATAACCATAGCGATAAAAGCAATGGTAGCAAACCAAGCTATACTTTTTTGTCCATTTGGCAAAACTATCCAAGCAGCTAACAGTGGTCCTACGGCTGAGCCTGCATTTCCTCCAACTTGAAAGATGGATTGAGCTAAGCCAAATCTTCCCCCACTTGCCATTCTAGCAACACGAGATGATTCAGGATGAAAGATGGATGAGCCAGTTCCAACTATGGCTACGGCAATTAGTAAAATTAAATAATTTGTAGCAAAAGCAAATAAAATGAGCCCAAAGAATGTACAAGCCATGCCATAAGCTAATGAGTAAGGCTTTGGATGCTTGTCTGTATAAAGACCAACTAAAGGTTGGAGCATTGACGCGGTTAATTGAAAAGTAAGAGTGATTAAGCCTATTTGAGCAAAACTTAGGGTAAATTCGCTTCTAAGCAAAGGATAGAGCGCTACAATTAATGATTGCATCAAATCATTTAAAAAGTGCGAAATACTAACTGCACCCAAAATTTTAAAGGAGGGTTTTTCTTTAGGGATTGTCATTTTATCATCTTTATTTTAAAGAGATGAATTTACTCTTATTTGCATTAAAGCCCTATTAAATATCTTTTATCCATTATCTCTTCAAGCTCATGATAGTGAATTTTAAGTCTTGCTTCTCCCTCAGAGTATGGAGCTAGGCTATAAAGCGGATAGACAAACTCCACTCCATCTTCACAAAATATAAAATTATCAATAAGCAAAAGCTCTTTTTGACTATCTAAATCCTTTGGCAACCAATCACTATATGCTTCATATTTATAAAGATATGCCTCTTTTAATTTTTCAAAAAGTCTCTCTTTTGAAGTGAAAACATCTTTTAAGCCAATAACCTTCTCTTTGCTTAAATCAAAGATTATGTAACTATTTCCATGAAGCCCATGAGCGCCTCCAGAAAAGATGTAGTGAAAGTATCTAAATGTGGCTATGTCGTATCTTTGAGAGATGAAATCAACCCTTTTAATAAGCTCATAATTTAAATTAAATCCCTCTTTTAAAAAATGCTCCTCTATCTCTTTAGCTCTATCTTCTATCCAAAGCTGTGCTTCATTTTTTATTTTAGTGCTTTTTTCATGAAGATTTTTACCTTCCATTTTCTCAAAGAAAAAGTTTGATAAAAAATAATCATCTACAAATCTATCTCCTACTAAATCCATACTAAGCTCAATGCTAGCGCAACTCCCCTCATTTATACACTTTGTTATTGATGAGAACTCAATATTTTTAGGTTTTAAAAGAGTTGGCTCTTTTGCATAAATGGCAGTGCAAAGTAGCAATAATATAGTAAATATCTCTCTCAAAAACTCTCCTTAACTTGCATTTATTATAAAATCAACCCTTTTTTCCACGCTACTTTCCTTAAGTTCTATATTTTCAACTCTTTTTAGCTGATGCAATAACCCTTTAGAGTTTGCAATCTGTATTGCAAGTCCAGGCCTAGCGTTTAATTCAAGTAGCATTGCACCTCTATTTTTATCTAAAACCAAATCAACACCAATGTAACCTAAATTTGTCATCTCGTAACAACTGCTAGCTATCATTAAAAGCTCTCTCCAGTTTGGGATTATAATATCTTCAAAACTAGCCTTTGTGTCTGGGTGAAAATTGACTCTTTTGCCATCTTTTACTGCATTTATAGCCACTCCATCTCTTATTCCAATGCCAACTCCAACTGCCCCTTGATGCAAATTTGCTTTTCCATCAGAATCTTTAGTAGATAGTCTTAACATTGCCATGACAGGGTAACCCTTAAATACAATAATCCTAATGTCTGGAACTCCTTGGTAAGAGTAGTTTTCAAAAAGTGGATCTATCAAAATAAGCTCTTCAACGATCGCTTCATCTTGATCTCCATTCAAAGAGTAAAGGCCTGCTAAGATATTAGTTAAGTGCCTAGAAATCTCTTCAAATGAAATCTCATCTTTGCTTGATTTGATAAATTTCCCATCTCTTTGTTCGCTGATAACAAGTATCCCTTTTCCACCAGATCCTCTAGCTGGCTTAATGACAAAAGAGTTTAGCTCTAAACTTTTTTTCTTAAAATCTTTAATTTGATGTTGGTATTTTATTAAACCAAGTAGTTTAGGTGTATTAATGGAATGCTTTTGGGCTAAAAGTTTGGTTTGGAGTTTATTATCAACAAGTGGGAAGAGAGATCTTTTATTGTATTTACTAATAAAATCGATATTTCTACGATTCATACCCAAAATTCCCTCTTTTTTTAGCCTTCCTAAACCTATATAAAAACTCATATTTTAAACTCTCTAAAGCGCCTAAGCTCTAAAAGTCTATAACCAGTATATCTGCCCATTAAAACAATGAGTGCTAAGAATATAAGATTAATTTCTGGAAAATTAAAACATAAATGGGCTATGAGGCTATTTTTCATCACTAAATAAGCAATTACTGCTACAAGTAAGCTTCCAAAACCTTGTATGAAAACCTCTTTTGGTCCATCTTCTTCCCATAAAATGGACATTCTCTCAATAGTCCAAGAAAGAATAATGATTGGGAAAAAAGCTACACTCATCCCCTCATTAAACCCAAATTCATACCCAATAATGGCCATAAAGCCTACTAAAAATATGACTATAATTATAATAGTTGCAATCCTAGAGATAAGCAAAAGGTTTAAAGATGAGAGATATCCTCTAATTAGCAAGCCTATAGCAACTAAAATGATGAAGTTTACCGCACCTAAAACAAACGATGTTTGCAAAAATGCCATCGATAAAAGAATAGGCATAAAAGTTCCAGAAGTTCTAAGCCCAATAATTAATCTCATAAAAACTGTCACCAAAGCACCAACTGGAAGCAATAAAAGTATTTTGAAAA
>JAAYLJ010000018.1 GCA_012521935.1 Campylobacteraceae bacterium
AGATAGGTCAAACTCTTGCTGCTAGCATGTCCGCGCCTAAGCTGTTTACTTTGGCAAAAGATTTAAAAACTATGGATTTAATAGTAAGTATTGATGAGGCGGATGTAGCTGATATTAAAAAGGGGCTTAATGTAAATTTTACAGTTGATGCGTATCCAAGCAGAACTTTTGAAGGGGTGATTAGGCAAGTAAGATTAAACCCAGTTACTGTAAATGGGGTTGTAACTTATGAAACATTAGTTGAGGTGAATAATGAAGAGTTGTTGCTAAAGCCGGGGATGACTGCAAATGCAAAGATAGTTACAAAAAGTATAAAAAATCAACTTCTTGTACCAAATGGCGCATTAAGGTTTAAACCAAAAGTTGAGAATAAAACCTCCTCAACCCCAAAACTTGGCATGGGGCCAAGGCCTAGGAGTGCACAACCCCAACAACAAGGAGCTAAAGAAGCTTCTACCATCTATATTTTGCATGAAAATATGCCAAAAGAGATAAGTGTTAAGGTTGTTGATAGTGATGGAAAGCTAACTGCCATTAAGAGTGATGAGCTTAAAGAGAATGATAGCGTCATAGTTTCGCAAAAAGTGCTTTGATGAATAGAGAAAATCCACTGATTGAATTTAGAAACATTGTAAAAAGCTATGGCAGGGGGCAAAACATCACCCATGCCATAAATGGCGCAAGTCTTAAGATAAATGAGGGCGAGTTTGTCGCCATCATGGGGGCAAGTGGAAGCGGCAAATCAACCTCTATGAACATAATAGGTTGTTTAGATAAACCAACAAGTGGAGAGTATCTTTTTAAAGGCATTCATGTTGAGAACTTAAACCTTAATCAAATGGCGATTCTTAGGCGAAACTACATTGGGTTTGTTTTTCAAGGATTTAACCTTTTAGGAAGAACTAGCGCGCTTGAAAATGTAGAACTACCTTTGGTTTATAGAAAAATACCAGCAAAAACAAGAGAGAAACTAGCGTTTGAAGCACTTGATAAAGTTGGGCTTAGTAGTGTTGTAAAACATACTCCAGCAGAGCTTAGCGGTGGGCAACAGCAAAGAGTAGCCATTGCTAGAGCGATAGTTACAAACCCATTAGTCTTACTAGCAGACGAGCCAACAGGAAACTTAGATAGCATAAAAAGTTTAGAAATTATGAATTTGTTAAAAATGCTAAATGAAGAGTCAAAAGTAACCATAGTGATGGTAACGCATGAAGAAGAGATGGCTAGTTTTGCAAATAGGGTGATATTTTTTAGAGATGGAAGCATTGAAGATAAGCTAAGAAAGGGGTTTAAATAATGTTTTTAAATGCCTTTTTTATTGCCATTAAAGAGATAAAAAGAAATATACTAAGAAGTATTTTAACGATTTTAGGAATTGTCATTGGCGTAGCATCGGTGATTGCCATGGTGATGATAGGTGATGGAACTACTGCGAATGTGACGGCAAATATTGAAAAACTTGGAAGCAATATGCTAACTCTAAGAGTCGGGCAGGAGCGAAGAGGCTTCATGAGAGAGGACAACACCGCTAAAGCTTTTACAAATGAAGATGTGCAGAGTATTAAAAGTGAGATTTTAAACTTAAAAGGGGTGAGTGCAGAGAATTCTACTATGGTAAATGTGGTTTTTGGAAATAGGAGCAATAGCTCTTTAGTAGTGGGTGCAACAAATGACTACTTCATCATAAAAGAGTGGGAGTTAGAGGAGGGGAGGCTTTTTGAAGAAGATGAATTAATAGGCGGAAAGTCTGTATGTATCGTTGGGTCAAGCATTGTAAATCTGCTTTTTAAAGATGAGAGTCCACTAGGAGCTAACATTAGGCTAAAAGATTTTAACTGCAATGTTGTGGGAGTTTTAAAGTCCAAAGGTGCTTCTAGTTTTGGAAGGGATCAAGATGAGGTTGTCATAACTCCACTTAAAATGTACCAAAGGAAAATTCAAGGCAATCAAGATGTATCTACCATTATCATTTCAGTAGATGAGGAGAGAAACATTGAGAATGCTAAGAGTGAGATAGTTTCACTCATGCAAGAAAGAAGAGCGGTGAAAATTGGCGAGGCAGATAACTTTCACATTAGAGACATGAAAGACATTTTAGACACCATGACAAGTACTACTAAAATGCTTACCTATCTTTTGGGCTCCATTGCTGCCATAAGCCTTTTAGTAGGTGGCATTGGGATAATGAACATTATGCTTGTTTCAGTAACTGAGAGAACTAGAGAGATAGGCATAAGACTTGCCATAGGTGCTATGCAAAGTGAGGTTTTAATGCAGTTTTTAGTTGAGGCGATAGTGCTCTCAACTTGGGGTGGTGTGCTTGGTGTTGGCATTGGGTTGGTGGCTGGATATGGGGTGGTGAATGTATTTGAAGTGCCATTTATCATAAACAAAAATATCATTGTAGTTTCGTTCATATTTTCAACTCTCATTGGGGTGGTTTTTGGATATTTTCCAGCTAGAAAAGCTGCGAAATTAAACCCAATAGATGCGTTAAGGCATGAATAGAGTGTTAGTTTAAATCATATATTATTTTGTTAGTAGTTGTTAAAAGCTCCATGATTTCATTTTGGCAAACATTAAATATCACTTCAGCATCAAGGTTAAAATAATGATGAGAGAGGATGTCTCTTATTCCTTTAACTTGCTTCCATGGAATTGAAGGGTAGCTATCTAGTAAGTTATCATTAAGTTTATCTATATTTTTAAACCCTTCGCCTATAGCAATTAGCCTCATAGCTATACTATCTAGCTTCTCTAGACCTTTTTCATCTTTTAAGAAATCATCGACACATTTAATATCTTTGGCTCTGTTTATTATTAGCTCTAATGATAATTTTATCTCTTCAAGGGTTGAGATAATCATCGTTTTTCTATGCATAAATTAAATCTTTTTTTATCATTTTTAGTAAAAATGGTCTCATGTTTTTATGCTCTCTGATGAGGTCTACTTTTATATTTAAATCATTTTCTATTCTGTTTTTTACAGCAACCATATCAAAGAGCGATGGTTTCATGTTTACAAAAATATCTATGTCGCTATCTGCTGTGGCTTCATCTCTTGCAAAGCTTCCAAAGACTCCTATTTTCTCTACACTATAATTCTCTTTGAACTCTAAAAGGTTTTCTCTAAGATAGTTTAAAATTAGATTTTTATTCATAAAAACTCCTCAAGAATTTTATATATTATATCCTATCTTTTCTCATGAATTTATGTCTAAATTGTTTAGAAAGCCATAGTTAAGGCTTAATGATAAAAGATAAAAATATATTTGGCTCTCCTACAATGAAGAGATTGCCATCTTTGTCTTTTGTGAAACCTTCTGGATTTTTCATCTTTTTCATCTGTTTTGAAATATCCAAATCCAAATATTTTTCAAAATTCATTTCATTGTCTATCTTTGCTAAAAGTCTTGACTCATCACTTAAAATGTAAAATTTATCCCTATACTCATCATAATGAATTGCCGATAAATCGCTTAGAAAAAAGTTGCTCTTCATAAGCTTTTCTTCCATCTCTACTTTGGCTATTTCATTAGTAAAAAACCCTTGAACTTTAACCACTTTTTTTGGAAATCTTTCATTTATGAGGTAAAAAATATCGTTTTTCACATCGTAAGATATTCCCTCAAGTCCAAAGTTTTTAAACTTTCTTAAATCTAGTGAGAACTCTTTTTGGCTTTGGCTTATGTCTATGGTTTGTGTGTTTTTGTCTATGTGCACTATGTAAAATCCACTTTTTCCTTCATCTAATATGGCAAAAAGATTGTCTTTTATGTGCGTTAAATCCTCAGTATCTTTAAAGCCTTTGAGCTTGATGAGCCTTAATACTTCGCCTTTTTTATTTAGCTCATAGATTCTTCTTGGAGAATTTGTGATGGCAAATAGTGTGTCTGTTGTGTTGTTGTAAGTTATGCCAGAGAGATTTTTTTCTATCTCATTTATGGTTTTTTGTTTTACTATAAAGCCTCTTTTTTCTATGAGACGGGCTTCATTTTGAAAGAGTTTAAAAAGAAGTTTGTCATTTAAATCCAAGTAATGAGCTGTGACAATGCCCACAAAAAGTAGTAGAGCGAAAGCTAAAGTTTTGACTATTTTATTTTTCATAAAGTTTAAAATCTTTCAAAAATATGATGGACATTGTAGCAGGCTTGCAAAGGTTTGCATACCTCCTTTGTCCTATTGTTTATTAATTTTAAATATTGTCTATTGTATATCTATGTAAGCCTCCCCAAAAACTGTACTGCCTAAAACGGAACAATTCTGATAAAATAAATCAGGAGATTCCATGCGAAAAAGTAAGTTTACAGACAAACAAATTGTCCAGATTTTAAAAGTCATTGAAGA
>JAAYLJ010000152.1 GCA_012521935.1 Campylobacteraceae bacterium
CAAAAGCACATGGCTCTTGTCTTTTTACTAGAGGCCAAACTCAAGCCTTAGCAGTAGTTACTCTTGGAAGCGATCAAGATGCTCAAATGTATGATATTTTGACAGAAAAAGGTGTTCAAAGTGAATCCTTTATGGTTAATTATAATTTTCCAGGATTTTCAGTTGGCGAAGCAAGTCCATTAAGATCCCCAGGAAGAAGAGAGTTAGGACATGGCAATTTAGCTAAAAGAGCACTAACTCCAACAGTAGATATGAATAGCTTACATACTATTAGGTTAGTTTCTGAAATCTTAGAATCAAATGGCTCTTCATCAATGGCTACCGTTTGTGGTGGTTCTTTAGCCCTAAGAGCTGCTGGGGTAAATACAAATGATTTAGTAGCTGGGGTTGCCATGGGGATGATATTTGAAAATGATAAATATGCAATCCTTACAGACATTTTAGGCTTAGAAGATCATGATGGAGACATGGACTTTAAAGTAGCTGGAACTAAAAATGGAATTACTGCTTTGCAAATGGATATAAAACTAGGTGGAATTGAACTCTCACTCTTAAAAGAGGCTTTATATCAAGCTAAAGAAGGAAGAGAGCATATATTAAACAAAATGGAAGAAGCGAGTGCAAAAATAGAGTTAAATGAAGAAGTTTTGCCAAAACTAGAGCTTTTTAGTGTGGATCCAAGCAAGATTGTTGATATCATTGGACAAGCTGGTAAGACAATTAGAGAGATTATAGAGAGATTTGAAGTATCTATTGATTTAAATAGAGAAAAAGGTGAAGTTAAAATCGCTGGAGATAAAAAACAGCAAGTTGAAGCTGCAAAAGATTATATTATTAAAATTATTGAAAAAGATAATGGTCGTGGTGGTTTTAGGGGAAGAGGAAACCAAAGAGATAGACAAAAGTCTGTTCCAGAGTTTGAAATTGGGCAAGCATATGATGGAGAGGTTAAGAAAATAGTTGATTTTGGAGCTTTTATTGGCCTTTCTGGAGGGGTTGATGGATTGCTTCATGTCTCTAAAATATCCAAAGAAAGAGTAGAAAAGATTGAAGATCATCTTCAAGTTGGCCAAATAGTAAAAGTAAAAATCTTGGAGCAAAAAGGGCACAAGATAAGTTTAGAGTTAGTTACACAAGAGTAATTTTAGGAATATTTAACTAACTCATTTGTATAATTGCGCGTTGCAAAGTGGTAAGTAGGGGAGTAGATCCGAACAGACTTTGTAATAATAAAAAGGAGTATATATGAAAAAAGTTCTTTTTCTTATGTTAGCACTTGCATCTTTTGCATTTGCAGCTGATGGTGAAACGCTAAAAGCGTATTCTGTTATCGCAGCTTCATTAGGTTTAGGTATTGCTGCTCTTGGTGGTGCTATTGGTATGGGAAATACCGCAGCAGCTACTATCTCTGGAACAGCTAGAAACCCTGGAGTTGGCGGAAGACTTATGACAACTATGTTTATTGCACTTGCAATGATTGAAGCACAAGTAATTTATGCACTTGTTATCTCTTTGATTATTCTTTACGCAAACCCATTTATGTAAAAACAGGCCCACTTTGGGCTTGTGCGGTTATGGTGGAATTGGTAGACACGCCATCTTGAGGGGGTGGTGGGGCGACCCGTGCGAGTTCAAATCTCGCTAACCGCACCACTATTTACTATTTAAATTTTCATATCTTTAAAAAATACTCTCTTCTTTAAAAAATTATTTGTGTAAATTAAAGTAACATTTCATAAATTTTTAAAACTTTTTTCGACTAAGTTTGATTTATTATAAAAAATTATAATAAATTTATCGCAAAAATAATTATTGCTCTCTTTCAAACTCCTAAAATAAGGCTAAAACTAATAATAATATTTAAAAAATCTTATTCAAAATATTTTCATATTTTAAAATATAATGAAATAAATATTGAGTTAACTAATCATAAATATCATTTTATATTAATTGTGTTGACTTGAGTCAATGAAATAATACTCCCCTTGCTATAGAATCTATGGTTAAGCTG
Source organism: Campylobacteraceae bacterium (assembly GCA_012521935.1). Lineage (GTDB taxonomy): Bacteria > Campylobacterota > Campylobacteria > Campylobacterales > Campylobacteraceae > JAAYLJ01. Next base: position 2,012 of record JAAYLJ010000152.1, read on the forward strand.
AATAGTAAATATTATTTTATTATTTTAAGCTTTTCTTTTGTCTTAGCAAGAGGTTAAAGCGCGGTTCATTGCTCTTTTTCATCCCAAAATTTGGGAGTAAAGTATATAGGAGTCTTTTATGTCCTGTAATACGGAGAAAAAAGCCAAGAAACCAATATGGTTTATCCTAATACTGTTGGCCATAGGGGGAGTGCTTGGGTTATTAGTCTCCTTTGGTGCGGGTGTTGCAGTTCAATATACTTCAGATGATAAATTTTGTGCTGTATGCCACACTATGGAGCCAATGGTAAATTCGTACAAAGCTGATGTTCATGGAGGGAACAATTCCACTGGATTTAAAGCTGCGTGCGTAGAGTGTCACTTGTCTCACGATTCGCTTTTTGATTATCTATACACTAAAGCAGCCACTGGTTTGCATGATGTTAGAGTGCAACTTTTTGGAGATTTAGAAAATATAGATTGGGAAGCAAAGAGAAAACACGCATCAAAATTCACGTATGATTCGGGATGTATGAAGTGTCATGCAAATCTGCGTGAAGTTACAATGTCAGATCCTAAAGCTTTCATTGCTCATAAAGAGTACTATGAAAAAAGGACTAACAAAACATGCGTTGAGTGTCACAATAATGTAGGGCATCATATTCTTGGTGATTATCTTAAGAGATAAACTCAATCTACAAGGGGAGAAAATAATGCTTAAGAGATTGTTGATTATGTTTGCTTTTGTTGCCACAAGTGCAATGGCAGCAAGCATAGGCAGTGTTAATTCCATTAAGACCTTAAAGGTTGAAAGAGGATTAACTGAAGAGGGAAAAAGTTGTATTGAGTGTCACGCAAAAGAGACCCCAGGACATGTCAATGACTGGAAAGAGAGTCGTCATGGTCATGTTGGTGTTAGTTGCGTGGATTGTCATAAGGTAGAAAAAGACAATCCAATGGCCACTCAAAATTGTCCAGGTGTTAAAGGTACACAAACATTTGTATCAATGCTTGTAAGTCCAAACACTTGCTCTAGGTGTCATCCAAATGAAGTTCAAGAGTTTCATGAAAGTGGACACGCTAGAGGTGCTTTACAAGTTAGAGCAAAAGCTGGAATGCAAGAGTTGATGCAGCATTATGAGGGAAGGGATCATCCAGAGTTTAAACATACACCAGAGGCAACTGGATGTATGCAGTGCCATGGTGCCATTATTGAGCTAGCTGCTGATGGAAGACCAACGGCAGAAACTTGGCCAAACTATGGTATTGGAAATGTATATCCAGATGGTGGAGTGGGTAACTGTAAATCTTGTCACTCCGTTCATAAGTTCTCAATTGAAGAGGCTAGAAAGCCATCAGCTTGTGCAAGCTGTCATATGGGACCAGATCATCCAGATATAGAAATTTACAACAACTCCATGCATGGACACATATTTAATGCTGAGGGGCATACTTGGAAGTATGATTCAGCGCCAGACGCATGGGAGCCAGGTGATTATAGAGCACCTACTTGTGCTACTTGTCACATGAGCGGTGTTGGAGAACTTACAACTACTCACAATGTTTCCAGAAGACTTAAATGGAATCTTTGGGCTCCTTTTTCAAATCTAAGAGATGGTGGGTACGATACAGCTTATTCAGATTTTAAAAATAGTGGAAAGATAGGCATAGGAAATCCAACAGCAGGACACCCAAAAGGACATGAAGCAGCTCGCTTGGAGATGGAACATGTTTGTAAACAGTGTCACATTAGCACTCATACTAAAAACTTCTTTGAAGTAGGAGATAAGTTTGTTGGGCTTTATAACACTTATGCAAAAGATGCAAAAGCTATGATTGATGAGCTAAAAGATAAAGGCTTATTAAAAGATGATGAGTGGGCAGATGAAGCTCAAGTGATATGGTATCACTTATGGCATCATCAAGGACGAAGAATGCGTCAAGGTGCATTGATGGCAGGACCAGACTATGCACACTGGCACGGTGTTTTTGAACTACAACAAGATATTCGTAAATTAGAGATAATTTACAACAATAGGATCAAAACAGGAAAAATTGAGTAGATAGCCATATTTGCTTTCTCTGCTTAGTGACAAAAGAGACAAAGAGAGCTTAGCCTCTCTTTGTCATTTTGAAGATATATTTTAGATTAATTTATAAATTATTTAAGATATATTTTTTTATAAGGAAAAAAGATGCGTTTTGTAATAAAGAGTGTACTTAGTTTAGGTTTAGTTGCTTCATTGGCTTTTGGAGCTGAGGTTTTAGCTATCGTAGATGGTGTTGAAATCACTACTGAGGTTGCCCCTGAGGATTTTTCTACTTTAGAGAAAAAAGATCAAAAAGAGATAGTAAAAAGGTTGATACAAAAAAGATTAGCAAGTGATTATGCTCTATCTTTGGAGTTAGCTGAGTCTAAAGAGTTTAAAGAGTTGCTTGAGCATGTGATGCAAATGGGGATGGATAAAGAGGAGGTGGAATCTTTTAGTTTAGTTGAAATTTTAAAAAATGATGCTGCTATGAAAGGATACACTAAAGAGCAACTATATAGTAAAAAAGGGTTGCTAGCTTTTGATTTTTTGCTAAATACAAAAGCTAAAGAGTTTGAAGCAGATGAAGAGTCACTTAGGAAATATTATGAGTCTAAAAAATTCATATACGACACACCTGCTATGATAGAGCTTCTTACTATTGTTGTATCTAGTGAGGATTTAGCACAAAAGATTATAGATGAAGTCTTAGGCGCAAAAGATAGATTTGAAATGTTTTCCTCTCTTGCAAAAGAACACTCTTTAGCTCCATCAAAAAATAGCCATGGTTATTTTGGAAAACTACAAATAGATGAGTTAAATGAAGCCTTAAAAGCACCTTTAGAGAATTTAAAACGAAATGAACTCACTGAAAAACCAATTAAAACAGAGTTTGGATATGAGATTTTTTATGTTTTAAATGATATTCCAGAGTTTGATAGCACATTTGAACAAGTAAGAAGCAAAGTTAAAGAAGCTTATGTGAAAGAAGAGATTAGAAATTGGGCCATAGCAAAAATTGAAGAGTTAGAGCAAAAGGCTAAAATAGAGTACAAGATATTTTAATTTTAAGTATGAATATATAAAAAGATAATATTTTTCTAGCTAAATAAAAAGCCACTTTTTTGCCACTTTTTTTAAATAGACTCCAAGAGTGAAAGAGGGTAAATAGTTTTGTTTACTTAAAATACCTATTGCCTTGAGGGAAAATCAAGGCAAATAACTCCTCCTTGGTGATGGGCAATGGGATTGGAATTTAATTTAGTAGCGGCTTTAAAACAGTTCCACTCCCTTTTGCTTATTGGTTAAAGTTTTGCAAAATCTGAAAGTTTAAACATGAATAATGAAGAGTTTTTAAGCAGTAAGGTTCAAAAAATTAACAAAATAGAGTTTTATAGTGAAACTAGAGATTTTTATTTTAAATCACAATTTCAAAAAGATGACTCTTCTTCACTCTATCTTCTTGGAGAAAATTACTACTACGGAAAAGATGTTGAACAAGATTATAAAAAAGCATTGAGGTATCTAAATGAGGCAGCGCTTAAAAACCATATAGAAGCCCAAACAATGCTAAGCATCATCTACCACTATGGACAAGGGGTAGAGGTGGATCATGAAAAATCTTTTCATTGGAAAACACAAGCGGCCCATGCAGGGTGTGCTAAAGCCCAAACAATGCTAGGATACATGTACTATCTTGGAGATGGAGTAAAGCAAGATTTAAATGAAGCGAAAAAATGGTTTGAAAAAGCCTGTAAAAATGGAGACAAACAAGGATGTATTAAGCTTAAAGAGCTTAATGGTGAAAAAAATTAAGTTATTAAAACTACTTTAACTGCTTAAAAGTAGCAAAAATGGGGTTGTGATCAGACATTTTCTTTGTATCAAAAGCTCTAGCTTCTACTAATTCAATACCTTTATAAAAAAGATGATCTATTGGTTTGTTGAAAAAGTGTTTAATATATTTTGAGTTCTCAACGGCTGCTTGTCTAAAACCAAGAGATCTCTCAAGCTCCATTAGTGCGTCAAATCTCTTTTTTGACCAATTATTAAAATCTCCACTTACAATGACTGGACAAGAGTGAAGAGATAAAAACTCTTGCAACTTTTCAAGCTCTTTTATAAAATTTTTTGCACCTACAAAATTAATTGCGTGTAGGTTTACCACCACTAACTCCTCTCCATCAGCGAAAAAATGATGGGTTGCTAAATTAGCTTTTTTAGTAGCAAGATAAAACTCTTTAGAAGATGAAAGATTTATAAGTTTTTTTTCAATTGTAGATTTTGAAGCAGTTAGTAAGCCATAAAAATTACTCTTAGTCTCTATGTTTGGAGCGGTTGCAATGTTGTACTCTTTTGGTAAAATCAAATTTGATTTATCCATTTTATACTCTTGAAAAAGTAAAAAATCTATCTTATATCTATTTAGAAATTTCTCCAACCTTCTTTGAAAATCTAATTCCAAATTCTCTTTATGGACATTCCAACTAAGTAGGGTAAAACTATCTTTTAACTTCATATCTTCATGAGTTTTTTCGTGAGGTTTGCTTTTGGGTATAAACATTATAAGGCCGATGCAAATATGCGAAATAGATTTTCAAAAATTCTTTTAAGTTTGTTTGCTGGCTCAAGTTTTGAGTATTTTTTAGCCATCAACCCCCTCATCCACTCTTCAATTTGCAAAATATGATCTTTAGCGTAAGAGATGGTAACAACCTCATAATTTAAAAGCAAACTTCTATAATCAAGATTGCTTGAGCCTAAAATCAAACTACTCTCATCAAACAAAAGTGCCTTTGCATGAATCATTTTACCCTCATAAAGGATCACTTTAATGCTGTTTTCATAAAGAGTTCTAATGTAACTTTTTCTAGCCAAATCAGCTATTTTATGATTTGATTTTTGTGGTGTTATTATCCTAACATCCACATTTTTATGAGAAGCTATCCTTAAAGCTTGCATAATGGATTCATCTGGAATGAAGTAGGGGGTGATTATCCATATTCGTTTTTTAGCCCTATATATTGAATCAATGATAAGTTCAAGCAAAACATCACCTTTGACATCTGGCCCACTTGGAAGGGTTTGTAAAAGATGATCCCCAGCTTTTTCTTGATTTTTTAAAGTTCTTGTCAAATCTTTTTTGCAAACAAAAGATAGATCTAAATTAAATATATCTATATAATCATTTACAACACTACCTTCTACCTTAAACATTAAATCTATCCATCTATCACTGCACTCTTGCGCCCCCATATACTCGCCACTTAAATTCATGCCACCACTAAAAAGTATTTTATTATCTATAATATATATTTTTCTATGGTATCTTAAATTTAATTTTGAGATAGCTTTTTTGTTAAATATTGGAGAGAAGAAATGTATCTTTACCCCTGCTTTTTTAAGCTCTTTGAGCGGTTTTTGCCAAAAATATAATTTGTAAGATCCAAGTGTGTCTATTAAAAATCTAACCTTTACACCTTCTCTTGCCTTAAGAGTTAATATTTCAAAAATCTTAGATATCTCTTCATCAAATTTAAGAACATAAGTTGCCAAATCAATCGACTCTTTAGCGCCTTTTAAAGCTTTAATAAACTCATTGTAACTCTTACTAGAGTTTGTAAAAAGTTTTAAGTCATTATCATTTGAAGCTGGTGGGATATTGTTAAAAAAAAGAAGCTTGCTATCTTGATGAAGTGGCGGTTTTGAACTAATCTCTATTTTTTTATCAAAAATCAAACTCTTATCTTTAAAGATAGATCTCTTCCTAAGCCCAAAAATATAGTAAAAAATTACAAAAATATATGGAGCAATAATCATTAAAAGAAGCCATAAAGTCATAGATGTTGGAGATCTTCTAGCATATAACATGTGTAAAAGTGTTAAAAGAATAGCTAGCCCACCAAGAGTATAAACAAGATAATGCAGTAAGAGTTGATTTAATTCCAAAAAAGACCCTAAGCTTTAATATTTCATACATTATAACATTTAAAAATTAGCTGCCAAAGCTGGATTTTATAATGATTTGCCTCAAGAAGTAGCTTTTTTAAAAAAAAGATATAAAAAACTCTTATAACTTATTAAAAAAAAGCTTTTTGTGATAAACTACTTTTAAGTTTTAGAAAAAGAGGACAAAAAATGGTGAGCGAACGGTTTAGTAAGATAGGTTTTATATTGGCTGCCTCAGGTAGCGCAATTGGGCTTGGAAACATTTGGAAGTTTCCATATATGACTGGAGAAAATGGTGGTGGGGCATTTGTTCTTATCTATCTACTCACGGTTGTTTTAATCGGTGTTTCTATCTTCATAGCTGAATCTGCTATGGGAAGACTTAGTAGGGCAGATTCAGTTACAGCTTTTGAAAAATTAGCCCCAAAAAATGGACATATTTGGAAATTTGCAGGCTTCATGGCTTTTACTGGTGTTTTAATCTTTTCATTTTATACGGTAGTTATTGGGTGGATATTTAAATATCTTTATGTAATGCTACTTGAGTTACCTACAAACATAGAAGAGGCTGGCGCGCTTTTTGGAAATATGGTTACACAAGATATTTCAACCCAAATGATATTTTTTACCTTAGCCTTTTTCGCTTCATTTTTGGTTCTTACAAGGGGAATTAAAGAGGGAATTGAAAAGTTAAATCTTATTTTAATGCCACTTCTTTTCATAATTTTATTCTTTTTGCTTTTTTACTCTTTCACTTTAGATGGTTTTGGAAAATCAATGAGTTTTCTATTTGTTCCAGATTTTAGTAAAGTAACATCATACTCCATCCTAACCGCTGTTGGACAAGCATTTTTTACTCTATCTCTTGGAATGGGAACCATTATGACTTATTCAGCTGCTCTTCCAAAAGAGGCAAATTTAGTAAAATCATCTTTTTCTGTTGCCTTTTTAGATACAGCCATAGCGCTTATAGCTGGGATAGTGATTTTTTCTATAATATTTAATTTTGGAGCTGAGCCATCTCAAGGAGCTGG
>JAAYLJ010000153.1 GCA_012521935.1 Campylobacteraceae bacterium
AGAGTTAATAGTGGAAAGTTTAAAGATAAAAACAAAAACTATAGCCACTTTGTAGATAGTACAGCGTATAATCACTATACAAATTCACTAAAATTAACCCAAAATCTTTTTAGGGGTTTTAGTACAACCCAAAAGATTAACTATCAACAAACTAGGATTTTAGCAGCAGCTAACCACTACATAGAGAGTGCAAATGACATTGCATTTCAAATGGTTGGAGCTTACATAGATGTGATTAGAAGTTATAGACTGTTGCAAAATGCAAAAGATAATGTGGAGATAAATAAAAAGATTTTTGAAGATGTTGATGCTTTGTATCAGCAAGGATTAACTACAAAATCAGAGATGACAAAAATATACGCTTCACTCTCGCTTGCAAATTCAAACTTGATAGTTTGGCAAAACAATACCATAGATAAAGAAGCTAGATTTAAAAGATTACTTGGAAGAAGCGTAAATGTTGCAAGTTTAACACTGCCTAATTTAAATTTTGCAATGCCAGAATCAAAAGAGAGGGCTGCGCAAATTGCTATCCAAAACAATCCTTCAATCTTAGTTAGTAAATATAATATTCAAGGCGCACAGGCTTTGTATAGAGAAAAAAAATCTAAATTTTATCCAACCATAGATTTAGAAGCTGAGCAAGTTTTTAATGACTATAGCAAGGGGCAAACTCTTGATAGTCCAGATGATAGACAAAGAGTCTATTTAGTTTTGAATTGGAATTTATACAGTGGCGGTGCGCACAAGGCTGATTTACAAAAATCAAGAAGCACCATCTACAAAGAGACAGAAATCCAAAGAGATTTAAAAAGGCAGATATTAGAAGGGCTTGAGCTTTCATGGAATGCGTATGATCTTTTAGGAAACCAACTAGAAGAGCTTTATAAATATTATGAATTTTCTTTAGAAACGCTTGAGAATTATAAAGATGAGTATGATATGGGTAGAAGAACTTTACTCGATCTTTTAACTGCTCAAAACGATCTTATTAACTCAAAAAGTCAAATCATTAACGCACAGCTTGATAAGCTTTTCGCACAATATAGAATTTTAGATGCAATGGGGCTTTTAGTCCAATCCACCGTTGATAGTGCACAGTACAATAAAATTATCCATCCAACTTTAAATCCATTTGACATCACTAAAGATGAATTGCCAGTAAATAAAGATATTGATGGAGATGGAATAGTAGATAGTTTAGATATTTGCGATAATTCTATTTTAGGAAATGATGATATCACTCCTTATGGGTGTTCACAAAAAGAGAAAGATTCTGATTTTGATGGAGTGCCTGATAGTTTAGATAAGTGCCCAGATACCCCTTTTGGAGCTATTGTAGATGAGCATGGCTGTGAAATAGACTCAAAGCAAAATAGATATTTAATTCAAGATGAAACCTACATAAAACCAGTTGCTAAACATGATGTCCAAAGTCCAAAAAAAGAGTCAACCAAAGGGTTATATGATTACGAATTTAACGCAGTTGCTAGTAAAAATGTTGAATCAACAAAGCTTGATAAGCATCTATATTATGATGATTTTACAATGATAAAAAGATTTGAATTTGTAAATATGGATCAAAAAAAGATAGACTTAAATGAAATAGCAAATGAGTTAAAAAAACACAATGAAACTGACGCAATTGTCACCATCATTGGACATAGTGAGGGGATGGAGGATAAAACTGCAAGCTATGATAAAGCTTTAGGTTTTGCAAATAGTGTTAAAAATAAGTTAGTAGATTTAAATGTAGATGAAAAGATTTTAATGACTCAAACAAGAGCTGATCTTGATAAATATTATCTTGAAACTAGAAAAAAAGATAAAAGCTTAAATAATGTAGTAGCTATTTCACTTTATGTACCAAAGGCTAATGAGGCTAAAGTAGCTACTAAGCAAGAGCCTAAGGCAATGAAGAGTTCTATCAGTTGGGATGATTTGGATGATGATAATGATGGAGTTATAAATAAACTAGATAAGTGCCCAGATACTCCAGCAGGACAGAGCGTGGATGAGTATGGCTGCACTAAAGCTATAAATTTAGAGGTAAATTTTGAAAACAACTCTTCAGTTGTAGTTGCAAGCAGTACAGATAAAGTTTTAGCTTTTGCAAAATTTATGAATGATAATGATGATTTTAATACTTTGATAGTTGGACATGCTAGCGATGATGGAACTGCCTCAAAAAGTTACAACCAGTGGCTTTCTGAAAAAAGAGCATACGCAATTAGAGACATTTTAGTTGAAAATGGTGTAAGTTCAAGTAGAATTGCGGCTGAGGGCAAAGGACATACAGAGCCAGTTGCCAAAAATAGCACCCTAGAGGGACAAGCTCAAAATAGACGCATTGAAGCAGTTTTAATTAGAAAGTAGTATATGGAACAAATAAGCAGGAGTGTGCTGCATAGAGATAGTCTGCTTAGATCGCTAGTGCTATACACTAAGCTTTTTCATAAGCCCTATTCACTTGATTCACTAATTTCAGGATTGCCAATTGAGCAAAGTAGTGATTTTAAGCTTTTTTCTAAAGATGGCTCAAAGTCACTATTTTCTCGCGCAGCAAGTAGGGCTGGACTTAAATCTACAATAGTCCAAAAACAACTCCATGAATTTATAAATTTACAACTCCCTTGCATTTTAGTTTTAAAAAATGGCAATAGTTGCATATTAGATAGTGTGCAAGATGGAAAAGCTAAGATTATTTTTAGTGATGGTGATGATCCACTGCAAGAGTGGGTTAGCTTAGAAGATTTAAATAAAGAGTATCTTGGTTTTGCCTTCATGTTAAAAAAGATATATGAATATGAAGATGTAGAAAGAAAGGTTAATTTTTCGGGGCAAGAACATTGGTTTTGGAGCACTATTGGTTTTTCAAAAAAGATTTATAAAGATGTGATTTTAGCTTCAATTTTGATAAATATATTTGTTTTAGCAACCCCACTTTTTACAATGAATGTTTATGATAGAGTCATCCCAAATAGCGCTAAAGAGACTCTTATAGTCTTTACCATTGGAGTGATAACAGTTTTTATTTTGGATGCTAGTTTGAAGTTTATAAGAACTTACTTTTTAGAAATGGCAGCTAAAAAGAGTGATATTATAATCTCATCAATCATATTTGAGAGAGTTTTAGATATGCAACTTTGCGCTCATCCAAAATCTGTTGGCTCATTTGCAAACAATATAAAGAGTTTTGATAGTGTAAGAGGGTTTTTAACAAGTGCTACTATTAGTGTTTTAATTGATTTTCCATTTGCAATTTTATTTTTAATACTCATATATTACATTGCAGGTATTTTAGTTTTAGCGCCAATCATAGTCATTTGCATTATCATAACTTACGCCTTAATTATTAAAAAACCTTTGCAATCTAGCATAGAGAGCACTTATGAAGCAAGTGCAAAGAAAAATGGCATACTCATTGAAGCTTTACAAAACATAGAAACTGTTAAAACTCACCAAATGGCTGGATCTGTTCAATATAATTGGGAAGAATCTACTGGTGAGATAGCTACAAAAAGTTTAAAATCAAAACTCATCTCATCTTCCACCGCAACAGTTACAGGTTTTTTAGTTGGGATAAATAGTGTTTTAGTTGTAAGCTTTGGTGTCTATCTCATTCAAGATTTTAAATTAACCATGGGTGGGATTATAGCAACCATGATTCTCTCAGGAAGAGCGATTGCGCCTATGGGGCAAATAGTTGGGCTCATTACCAATTATGAAGATGCAAAAACATCATTTAAAATGCTTGATGAGATTGTAAATAAGCCACTTGATAGACCTTTAGCTAAAGAGTTTGTAAAAAGGTCAAACTTAAGAGGCAATATTGAGTTTAAAAATGTAAGTTTTAAATACCCTGATAGTGAAGCTTACGCACTAAAGGATGTGAGCTTTACCATTAAAGAGGGTGAGAAAGTTGCACTCATTGGCAGGATTGGTTCTGGTAAATCTACCATCGCAAAACTCATTTTAAAGCTTTATGAGCCAGATAGTGGTTCAATTTTGATTGATGGAATAGACATAGCCCAAATTGATCCAAGCGATATTAGGCAAAACATTAGTTATGTTCCGCAAGACATATCTCTTTTTAGAGGAAGCATAAAAAACAATATCCTTGGTTCTCATAGATTTATTGATGATAGTTGGATGTTAGAGTGTTCACAAACTGCAGGTGCAGATGAGTTTATAAAACTTCATCCTCTAGGATATGACATGCCAATAGGGGAGAGAGGTGTGGGGCTCTCAGGAGGGCAAAGACAAAGTGTGGGCATAGCAAGAGCCATCATCAATAGTGCCCCAATTTGGCTTTTTGATGAGCCAACTAATGCGATGGATCAAATGAGTGAATCTTTAGTCTTAAGGGGATTAGATTCTAAAAAAGAGGATAAAACTCTTATTTTAGTAACCCAAAAAATGAATCTTTTGGATCTAGCTGATAGGGTGATTGTTTTTAATGGAGGAGTTAAGGTGCTAGATGGTAGTAAAGATGAGGTGATTAAGGCTCTTGGCGGGGTACAAAATGGCTAAGAAAAAAGATCCATTTTTCCAAAACAATAGACAATTTTTAGAAAAAAAACTTAGTAAATCAGACTTAGAATTAGTTAATAGCCTAAGCGCAGCAGTAGTGCAATCTAGCCCAAAAAAACTAAAGTGGGTAATTTTATACTTTTTTATTACAACTGTTTTATTCATAGTTTGGGCGTATTTTGCGCAAATTGATGAGATAGCAAGGGGAAATGGAAAAGTAGTTCCAAGTGGACAAAACCAAATCATTCAAAATCTTGAGGGTGGAATAGTATCAGAAATTTTAATAAATGAGGGTGATATTGTAAAAAAAGGGGAAGTGCTTATAAGAATATCTAATGAAAAAGGACACTCAACCGCAATGTCCAATGAGCTTAAGTCTAGCTATTTTCAAGCTAAAATAAAAAGACTTGAAGCAGAATTAAAAGGGGTGGATTTTTCATTTGAACTAACAGATGATGATAGATTTAATGAATTTTTAAAAAATGAACAAGAGTTATTTTTAAGCAATAAAACACAACTTGAGACAAAAAAAATGATTTTTGAAGATCAAATAAATCAAAAAAATAGCCAACTTGAAGATGTAAAACAGATTATAACCCATTCAAAATTTTCACTTGAAGCCATCGATAAAGAGGTTGAGATGACTAAGCCTATGGTTGAAAAAGGGATAAGATCTCAGGTTGATTTTTTAAAACTTCAAAGAGAGCAAAGCGATGCAAGGCAAAAGCTTCAAAGTTCTATTTTAAACTTAGATAAGATAAATTTTGAAATCTCTGAGCTTGAAAAAAAGATAAAAGATTTACATAAAACCAATATTGCTGAGGTTAGAAAACAGTTAAATGAGACTTATACTCAACTAAAAGATGTTGAAGCAAACAAGCTTGCATCTTCAGATCAAGTGGCAAGAACTACCGTAAGAGCACCATCAAATGGTATTGTTCAAAAACTTTATGTAAACACAATAGGTGGAAGCATTAAGCCAGCACAAGAGCTTCTTGAGATAGTTCCAACAGATCATGGATTGATAGTTGAAGTTAAGATTTTGCCAAAAGATATAGGCTTTATATATTTAGATCAAAAAGCAATCGTTAAGTTTTCTGCATTTGATTTTTCTATTTTTGGTGGATTAGATGGAAAAGTTATAGGGATAAGTCCAGATACCATAACTGAAAAAGATAATAAAACATTTTATATTGTTAGAATCGAAACAGAGAAAAACTTTATAGGAGATTTGGAAAATTCAAAATATATAATCCCTGGGATGATTGCTGATGTTGATATATTAACTGGCAAAAAATCTGTTTTAGATTATATATTAAAACCAATTTTAAAAACCAAAACCTACACTTTTACAGAGCGGTAATTTAACTCATTAAGCTTACCTCATCTATGCCTACTCCTTGAAGTTTATTGATCCCAAGTAGTAACATAGAGTCAATTTGCTCTTTATTTTCAACACCCATAGCTATAATATCAATGCCAAGGCTAATGATGATATTTTTAAAACTCTCTTGCTTCATTTGACCATCTTGCAAGCCAAACAAGTCTTCAAGATAGGCTCTATTTGCCTTAATATAATCTGGAAGCAGTTTTTGTAAATATCCAGCGCCACTATTAGGCAAAGTAAATTGATCTAGACCAAAACTGTGGTTGTATTGTTTGATTAAATCTTTAAATTTTATTAACTCATCAATACAATTAATGGTAGTGCTATTTGTAATTTCAAAAAAGAGTTTCGCTTTTTTATGCTCTTTTAGCAATTTATCTAACCAAGTCAAACTCCCCTCTTTTTTTATAAAATCTACACATATATTTAAAGCATAAGGAGTTTTGTAACCCTCTTTTTGTGCGTACTTTAAAGTTTTTTCTATGGTGTAGTAGTCTATCTCATCTGCTAATCCTAAACTTATAGCCATAGGGATAAACACTCCTGCATTTTGTACTTTTGTTTCAGGGTATATAAGTCTTATAAAAATCTCTTTTGCAATGGACTTCTTGCCATTTTTACCAAATTGCACAATTTTTTGCGACGCTAAAACTATCTTTTCATTCTCCATACTCTCAAGTAGCAGTTTTCTCCACTCTTCTCTACCTAAAACTAAAGATGAACTTGATTGATTTTCCATGGCAATGCCATCATAAAAGTTGGCACTAGTTAATATAAGATCAGCTTTTGAGAGGATACTTTTTACACTATCTTCATGAGTGTATGAGCCTATGGCGCACTCTGCTTTATATTTTTTATTTACATTTATACTTTTTATATGTTTAGAGAGTTCACTAAGCACCTCTTTTGCACTATTTTTTAAATCACTCATGGTAATTCTAGGGGCAACTATAAAAAACTCCTCTTTACTAAGCCTAATGACTAAATCTTCCTCATTTACTAAAAACTTTTCTAGTAAATTTTTAGTAATTAACTTTAAAAAATTTAAATATCCCTCATATCCCATCTCTTTTTTCAAAGCTTCAATCCCTTTTACATTTAAAAGTAAAAATGAACCTATGCTATCTTTAGACTCCCCCTCAAGGTATAAAGCAAGCGCATTTGAAAGATATTTTCTATTATAAAGTCTTGATTCAGCATCAACATATAAAAGCTCATGATTTTTTCTAACCGCTTCATTTTCTCTTTCAAATATATCTTTTACTTTTACTATCATGCTATTCATAGCCCCAGCAACAGAGCGAAATTCGGTTGTAAATGGGGTTTTTGATCCAATGATAAATTCATTATTCATAATGGCTAACGCCTGATTTTTAATCTCAATGAGTGATTTTAAACTCAGTTTTAAAACAATATACAAAATAATAGTTGCAGCAAAAGCAATGATTAGAAAAGTTTTAATCAGTCCTACAAATATAGTATAAAGCTGCCTATAAGCATTTCCAGTATGTGAAACAACTTCTAAGGTACCAACTCTACTCCATCCAGACATTATTTCACTTTTTGCACTTGCTGTTTGGATTGTGATAACTTTTAAGAACCACTCTGGTACTCCTGCTAAAGTTACCTTGTCAAATTTATTGATAATATCTTTACCATCCATGTCTTTAAGGCTAATTCTCTCATAATATCCACTATCATAAATTGCACTAACCATCGTTTCTATTGTAATTAAATCTTGCAAGTCAGCCGTTTTAGAAAGAGTTAATCCTAAATGATGAGCTGTATTTTTTGCATCATTGTAGAGTTGGTTTTGTACAAACTCTGTGGATGAGCGAAAATTAAGTGCCATTACCATAAATAGTAAAAATATTAAAAAAACTCCTAACATGATAGTTAACTGTTTAAATAGACTCACTTTTTATCCTTTATCTAGTGATAACTAGCTCATCCCAAGGGCGGGATTGCTTTGTTGAAGCCGGGATTAACTTTCCTATTCTTGATTGTTTTGCATTAAAGAGCTCTTTACCATCAAAGCTATAAATTGGTGTTAAATCCCCCCTTTGAGTTGCTGGCAAAACTTTATAATTATAATTATCTAATACTAAAGGGATAGATTTTGGGGTTTCATAATAGGTTAAAACCATATGAGCAGCGTCAAACTTAGAAGATCTTACATATGACATAAAAAGTTTTGAACTATCTACTCCAAGCTCTAAGAGAGTGAAATATTTAGCGATTACATAATCCTCACAATCACCCTTGTCTTTACCTATAAATTCATACCTAGTTGCCCAGTAATCACTAATCCCCCAAATATCCACATCTTTACCATATGGAACTTTATTAAAAAAATCATTCACTTTCTCAAGTTTTTCTAAATCACTCCCATCTCTTACTTCATTCATATTTTTTACTAAAGCTAAAACTCTTTTTTTAGCAAAAAGATTAAACTCTTTTTCAATCTTTTTTAAAATCTCTTCTTTCACTTTAAACTCACTAGAGGTTGCAAGAAGAGTTGAAAATAGCAAAAATATGAAAAAGAGTATTTTTTGTTTCATAGTAATGATTATAACATCTAACTATATGTTTTTAATAAAATTAGATAAAACTTAATTTATCATCAATATGAAATGAAGACTATATAATCGCTAAAGATTTTATCTCTTAATACTATAAATACTTGAAATTATTTTATTAAATGATATACTTTTTTGTTAAACCAAGGATAATGGTACTTAACAAATAAGGGAAAAAGATGTTGCCACAGTGGAACTCTAATTTTAGTGTGAATCACTCAATTATTGATGAACAGCATAAAAGACTATTTAAGTTAGCTTCACAAGTTTATACTCTTGATGCAAACGCAGCTACAAAACATCGCATAAGTTTGCTAATGAGAGAGTTTTATGACTACATGAAAAGTCATTTTAAAGATGAAGAAGAGTATATGAAAACCATTGGGTATCCTAAATTAGATGAGCATAAAAGACAGCATGAGGAGATTGTAGAGTCTTTAAATAAAACTATAAAAGAGGCTAGTAGTTTTAAACAGATACGAATTTCTTTAAAAGAGATTGTTAAAAAATGGCTAGTTGAGCATATATTAAAACATGATTTAGAGTATGAAAGATGGCGAAAAAAAGAGAGAAAAAGTAGAGCCAATCTTCAAAAAAATACAGAATTTAAGAGTTTAAGCTAAAGCTCTTTAAACTTTTTTACTTTAGGGGCAATAACTGCTTGACAGTAAGCATTGTTTGGATTATTTTTAAAATAGTTTTGATGATACTCCTCAGCCTCAAAAAATTCCATCTGCGGAACTACTTGAGTAACAATTGGTAAGCTAAATCTATCTTGAGCTTCAAGCAAAGATTCACTAGCTTTTTGAAGTTGTTCGTTTGTGCTTGTAAATATTATGGATCTATACTGTGGACCTATGTCCGCTCCTTGCCTATCAAGAGTTGTTGGATCATGGATATTCCAAAATATATTTAAAATCTCTAAAAGATCAATTTTATCTGGATCAAAAATGATTTGCACAACCTCAGCATGTTTTGTTAAACCTGTGCTTACAGCAGGATAGTTTGCGCTCTTCTTATCTCCACCCATATATCCGCTAACTACGCTTTTTACGCCCTCTACTTCTTGATAGATCGCTTCAAGACACCAAAAGCATCCGCCACCTAAAGTGATTTTCTCTTCAACCACTAAGCTCTCCTTAGCAAAAACTACAACAGCAATAATTAAAAATAGAAACTTTTTCATAAAATGATAATATGCTCACATATATTAAAATGTGATAAAATAGACTCTTAAGCTACTAAAAAGGGGCTAAATGTCTAAAATTTTTACAACTAAAGAAGAAGATAGCACTTTTTTTATAAATTGTATTAATGATTGGCTCTGTCAAACTGTGCATAAAAGCTTGGATATTCAAACTAAATGCACAAGAGTAGTTTTTAATTTGAAAAATATAAAAAAGATTGATAG
>JAAYLJ010000154.1 GCA_012521935.1 Campylobacteraceae bacterium
ATAAAGTATTTGTTTTTTTAGTAGAAATGCTAGAGGCAGTCTCTAAAGCTTCCTCAGAAAGTTTCCAAATATTTTCACTAATTAAAAGAATTTTTTCTCTTTCAAATGGCGAAATAATATCTAGCTTGAATGTCTCTTTTAATCTCTCCCACTCATTTTGCAATTTGCCTAATTTAAATAAAAAAGTTTTCATAGAAGGGCTATAAACTTTATATTTTTGTTCAACAAAAAAGTCATCAAATAGCGAATCTATGGTCTTTATGTCCTCACTTATCTCAACATTATTTAACTTTTGTTTTACAATTCTTTGGATCCCGCCACGAATTTTTCCACTTTGGTTTATGAGCATAGCGTCATCTTCGATCTGAAAAAGCACATATTTAATAAAAAGGGAGTTTAAAAATATGATTACTATATGAGCTGAGACTATGAAGATTAAGATAGAGCCTATCCCAAATCTTTGTCTGATAGTTGCGTATAGGCGTCTTAGCTTCATGATAGTCCCCTTTTGAGGTAGCAATATATTATTAAAGGATTAAATTTATGCTTAAGGAGTATAAAAAGCTTATATTGTAAAATAGGTTTTTAATTGGAGGAAATATGACGAAAAAAATCAATATAGGAATCTTAGGTTACGGCAATCTAGGCAAGGGTGTTGAGCTAGCTATTAGTAAAAATGAAGACATGAACTTAGTTGGCATTTTTAGTAGAAGAGATCCAAAAAATATTCAAACAATCTTTAATAAAACTAAAACTTTTTCTTTAAAATCTTTAGAGGAGTTTAAAGAAAAGATCGATGTTTTAATCCTTTGTGGCGGTTCTAGGAATGATCTTCCTTTGCAAGGGCCTAAGTATGCAAAAGAGTTTAATACCGTAGATAGCTTTGATACTCATGCAAAAATTCCAGAATATTTTAAAAGCATAGATAGTGTTGCAAAAAGTAACAAAAAAGTTGCTCTTATCTCAGTAGGCTGGGATCCAGGCATATTTTCAATAAATAGAGTTTTTTTTGAAGCTCTAGTTCCTGATGGTGCTAGCTATACTTTTTGGGGAAAAGGGCTTAGTCAAGGACACTCAGATGCTATTAGAAAAGTTGAGGGAGTGAAGCTTGGAGTTCAATACACAATCCCCTCAAATGAAGTTATAAATGAAGTAAGAAGTGGTAAAAGGCCAGATTTGCCACCATATAAAAGACATAAAAGAGAGTGCTATGTTGTTTTAAAAGAGGGAGCTGATAGTAAAGAGGTAGAAAAAAACATAGTAACTATGCCTGATTATTTTGCAGATTATGAAACAAAAGTTCATTTCATAAATGAAGAAGAGTTTACAAAAAATCACAACAAAATGCCTCATGGTGGGTTTGTCATAAGAAGTGCAAACAGTTCACAAGAACATAATCAAGTGATGGAGTTTTCACTAAAGCTTGATAGCAATCCAGAATTCACCGCAAGCGTGCTTGTGGCTTATGCAAGAGCGTGTTATAGACTTAGTAAAAGTGGAAACTTTGGGGCAAAAACAGTATTTGATGTCGCGCCATCTTTAGTTTCTATAAAAACAGATGAAGAGCTAAGAGCCCAAATGCTCTAAAGTTTCATTTAAAACATATCTTTTAAAAAATGATGGCAGTTTTTGTTCATGAGAGATGAGAATAAC
>JAAYLJ010000155.1 GCA_012521935.1 Campylobacteraceae bacterium
CTTTTAAGTGGTTGCAATGGGATATTCTAATTTTCTCAAATCTACTCATTAACCAATCATAATTTTTATGTAAAAATGTACGATTTGTATTCATATAATTATTCAATTCATACATATGAAAGCTTATTTTTAGCCTCTCTTTTATCTCATCTAAACTTGGCTCATATAGTGGAAAAAGATTTGGAGACTCTTCATATAAAGCTATGGATTCATTGATTTTTCTCTCTAAAAAACCTATGCTAACCTCTGTTGCATTTTGATAGTTAAAATTAATTGCAGAGCTTAAATGCCTAAATTCAGATGAAATTAGTGCAAAAGAAGCTCTTATCTCATCATTAAATGGTTTTAAAAATAGCTCATATACCTTTGAGGCAAATCTTCTCATTTTTGCAAACTCATCTTTACTATAAAGCTCATCTTTTGGCATTAAGTGTTCATATGTTTTTTGCCATTTTAGTATTGAAAACTCCAACTCTTTATAGATTAATCCATTCTCTTCATTAACTCCATCTTGGATAGTTCTTATATACTTAACATATTTTTTAAACATTTTTCCAATGATGTTATCATCATAAAAAAGGGTTTTATAGATTGCATCTGTGTCTATTTTGGCAACTTCATATGTAAAAACTTCATATCTCTCTTTTTTACTCAAAACTCCTTTTTTCTCTAAGCTAAATCTCTTTTTATGCTCTCTTTTAATCTTAGAATATATCTCAACTGCAACCCTTTCAATCATCTCTTCAATCTTTAAATAAGCTTGTTGCAACTCTTTTCCAAAGCGCTCTTTTAGCTTTTCAAATCTTTTTTGAACCTCTTTTTCAAAAGCTATAAATTCGCTCTCAAGCTCTTCATAACCCCTTAAAAGCTCAAGATGTTGAAGTACTATTTTATTAATTATATTTTCTAACTCTTTGGTTACTGCAAAGGCTTTAGACTCCTTTGCTTGTGGCTTAATATTATCTTCAATAAATTTAAAAACTAACTCTATGTTTGACTCTTTTAAAGCTCCTAAATCATACTCTTTTTTTGAAACTTGCTCTTTAGTAAGCTTAAAATCTTCTATTAACTTACTGAAATTCTCATCTTTTTTTGCTGCATTTTTTACATTTGATAAAAAGTTTTCTATCTCTTTGTCTAAAAGCTTTTCTTTACTTGTTGAAAGAGCGCTTAAAGCTTGTTTGGCAGATATGGCAACAAACTCTATAAAATATTTACTTAATGCTTTTTTTACATAATCTAGCGTTGTTTCAACCTCTGTTTGAGTAAATTTATCTTTTTGGTTTATAACGCAAAGTGATTTTAAGCTATATGAATCCATAAAACTCTCTAAGGCTTCTATCTCGCTCTGTTTTCCTGCATTATCCATTAAAGTTAACCAAATTATCCCATCAACCTCTTTTAAAACCCTTTGCGTAGCCTCTGTATCGCTTTTAGACTCAGAGTTTAACCCTGGAGTATCAACAAAAACAATCTCTTTTAAAAGTTCTTGCGGAGCATACAAACTTAAATGGCTAACCTCCTCCATTTCACCCCTTTGGTCGGTAAATCTAGTTATATTTTCAATCCCATAAAAAGCTTCTCTTCCATCATGGTAGTGAACTTGGAGTTGAAAATTGTCTCCATATC
>JAAYLJ010000019.1 GCA_012521935.1 Campylobacteraceae bacterium
GCAAGTGAGAAGATAACTAAGGTTTTAAGTGTTGAGCTTCAAGTAGGAAGAACTGGGGTTGTAACTCCAGTTGCAAATGTAAAACCTGTTGACATTGAGGGTGTTAGGGTTGAAAGAGCAACTTTACACAATTTTGATGAGATAAAAAGAAAAGATATTAGGGTAGGAGATTATGTCATTTTAATTAGAAGTGGAGATGTAATTCCTAAGATAACAAAGGTTCTAACTAATAGAAGAGAGGGGGAGCTTGAAGAGATTAAAAGACCAACAAGTTGCCCAGTTTGCAATGAAGAGTTACTAGATGAGGGGATTTTAATAAAGTGCCAAAACTTAAATTGTAGCGCAAGAGTTGTAAGAGCTATGATCCATTTTGCATCCAGAAAATGTATGGATATAGAAGGACTTGGGCAAAGGGTGGTTTTGCAGCTTTTTAATGAAGGAAAAATTGCTCAAATCGAAGATATTTATAGATTAAAAAAAAAGGATTTAGAGGGGCTTGAAGGGTTTAAAGATAAAAAAATCCAAAATCTTTTAAATGCAATTGAAGCTAGTAAAAACTCTAGTTTAGATAGATTTATTAATGCTCTAGGGATTGAGCATATTGGAGAGGTTGCAGCAAAGAAGTTGGCTTTTGCTTTTGGAAAGGAGTTTTTAAATGCAAAAGAAGAGGAACTTTTAGAGATTGAGGGCTTTGCTGGGGTAATGGCGCAGAGTGTTTTAGAGTTTAACAGAGTAAATTTTGAAAAAGTGAAAAACCTTTTGGGCATTTTAAACTTAGAGGTAAATGAACAAAAAACACTCAAAGATAGCTTTTTTGCAAATAAAAGTGTAGTTATTACTGGAAGTATGAGTAAATCTAGAGATGAGATTAAAAAAACACTTGAAGAGCATGGGGCTAGGGTAAATAGTAGTGTTTCTAAAAAGAGTGATTTAGTCATATATGGTGAAAATGCAGGTAGTAAACTTAGTAAAGCTTTAGAGTTTGGCATTGAAACTATGGATGAAAAGAAAATGTGGGTGCTATTAGATGAAGCAAAGAGTTGATACTCTTTTAGTAGAAAAAGGCTTTTTTCAAAGCAGAACAAAGGCTAATGAAGCCATAAAAAATAGGGAAGTTTTCATTGATAATGCTTTAGCTTTAAAGCCTTCATTGCTAATTGAAGATAGCGCAGACATAAAAGTTATAGCTAAAGATTCGTATGTAAGTAGGGCTGGAAAGAAGCTAAAATACTTTTTATTGGAACTTGGAGTAGATATTAATGGGAAAAAGTGTTTAGATATAGGCAGTTCAACTGGTGGTTTTACTGAAGTTTTGTTAGAAAATGGAGCTTTAAGCGTAGTAGCAGTTGATGTTGGCAAAGATCAACTTCATGCAAGTTTAAAAGACAATCCAAAAATAGTACTTTTTGAGCAGATGAATATAGTAGATTTTAAACTGCCCCATGAGATAGAGGTTTTAACTTGTGATCTATCCTTTACAAGTACCACTTCTTTTTTAAAACTCTTTGATGAATTTAAGTTTAAATATGGAATATTTCTTTTCAAACCTCAGTTTGAAGTAGGTAAAAATGCTAAAAGAGATAAAAAAGGGGTTGTTAAAGATCAAAACATGATAAAAAGGGCTAAAGAGTTCTTTGAAGATAGTGCAAAAAGTCTTAATTGGGAATTAATAGATAAAAAAGAGTCAATCATTAAAGGAAAAGAGGGAAATGCAGAATTCTTTTATGCATTTAAACGCACATAAAGTTACATCTTTAGCCATTGGTTGTTTTGATGGAATCCATAGAGGACACCAGCA
>JAAYLJ010000156.1 GCA_012521935.1 Campylobacteraceae bacterium
CTAAAAAAGTACAAGGTATTTTTAAGGAACCAAGAGCACTTTTAGAGCAAAATTACACCATAAATGAGATGAGAGATAGTGATCTTTGTTGTGGATTTGGTGGAGTTACAATTCAGTCTGAAAAGTACCATTTAAGTAAAATTGCTGGCGAAAAAAAGGCTAAGATGATAGATGAAAGCAAAGCTGAAGTGGTAAGTGCGGAGTGTAGTGCTTGCCAGATGCAAATAGCTAACTCCTTGCAAATAGCAAACTCAAAAGTAGAGTTTAAAAATCCTATTGTATTAATTGCTGATATATTAAGAGATGAAAAAACCAAAAATAAGGATGGAGATGGAGTACTATAACTGGGTATTAGCCTTTCATGTAATGGCTTTTATGTCGTGGATGGCGATGCTTTTTTATCTGCCAAGGCTTTTTGTTTATCATGTAGAACATGCCAATAAACCTCAATTTGGCGAAGTGGTAAAAATCCAAGAGTATAAAATATATCACTACATTGGACATCCTGCCATGTGGGCCACAATAGCTAGTGGCGTTTTAATGATAATTATTAATCCATATTTACTTCAAAGTGGAGCGTGGCTTTATGCAAAGATAGCAGTTTTACTCTTGCTTATTGCCTACTCATATTCGCTTGAATATTATAGAAAAAAACTAGAAAGCGGCAAGTGCATAAAAAATGGTAAATTTTTTAGGGCATATAATGAAGTTCCAACATTTCTTTCTATCTTGATAGTTGTATATGTAGTGCTTAAAACCGTCTCTTTAGTTTTTACGCTTTTAACTCTTTTGCTTTTTGCTTTTACTTGGTATATGATAGCTAAATAATTATCTCGCCTAAGCGGCGAGATAATGGATTTTAAGTGGACTTTATGGTACCACAGCTTTATTAAACAGGTGTTAAATATGCTTAGATTAATCCATGCTTTTGGAAGATTAAGTTTTACTGCCAAATACATTACCGCTTTAATGTTAATTGCTATGCTCTCAACCCTTGCTTTTTTTAACTTAAATCATTTAATAAGCAGTCAATCTAATGATGGAAAACTCATCACTATTAGTGGACAACAGATAATGTTATCCCAAAAAATAGCACTTTATGCAATCTATTATCAAACAAAACAGTTAGAGCAAAGCATAAAAGAGATGGAGGATAACCACTCGTTTTTAGTAAATAGTGAAATGTCAGAAAAGTTAAACAATGTATATTTTAAAGATCCAGTCAATTTGGACAATAAAGTAAAAACTTTTCTAGCTAATGCAAAAAGATTTCAATTAACTAGAGATGGAAAAAGCTTAACTTATGTACTTAAAAATTCTCAAATACTTTTAGAAGAGTTTGGGGAGGCTGGAAAAGCTTATTTAGAAGAGGCAGATGATAGGACATTAAACCTAAAAAGAGTTGAATCATTCATATATATAATGACACTTTTAACTCTTTTATTAGAAGCTCTTTTTATCTTCATGCCAGCAAATATAAGTATAAATAGAAAAGCTAGAGAGTTAACAAGGGAAAAAAACTACTCAAATGCGGTTATCGAGTCAAGTACAAATGCCATTATTTCGTTAGATTATGATGGGAAAGTTAGAACATACAATAAAATGGCTGAGAGGATTTTTGGCTACCAAAGAGATGAGATGAAAAAGGCTAGTGATCTTTTAAAGCTGATACCAACAAGGTACTATAAAGTCCATGACATAGGTGTTGAAGCTTTTTTATCAAGACACTTGCCTATAACTTCTGGCGAAGTGTATGAGTTAGAAGCTAGAAATAAAAATGGGAGCTATTTTCCAATTAGAATCTCATTTGGAACAAGCGGCGAGGAGAGTTTAGCCATAGTTGCAAACATTCAAGATATAACCATAGAAAGATTAAACGATACACTTATGCACAAACAAGCAAAATTTGCAGCCCTAGGAGAGATGATAGCTATCATTGCCCATCAATGGAGACAGCCTTTGGCTGAACTTAGTTTTAATAATATGTACCTTAAAAAGAAAATTGATGCTAAAGATTTAGAAAAAGAGTTAATTGAAAATGAGGGAATTATCCAATTTATGTCCGACACCATAAGCAGTTTTGAATCTTTTTACGCTAAAACTCCAAAAGAGTGGTTTTTCCAAAAGATGCTATTTTGCAAGGAGTGAAGATAGTAAAATCGCTTTTTAAACTAAGTGGAATTGAACTTGAGCTTAACTTAAACAGCGCACCAGCGCTTTATGGACAACAAAATGGTTTAGCACAAGTGATACTTTCATTGCTTCAAAACTCAATTAGAATTCATAAATCAAATGAGAGTTTAAATCCATGGATAAAGATAGATTTAAAATCTAATGATGAAGAGGTTATCATTTCAGTCTTAGATAATGGTGGAGGAGTGAAACAAAAGCCATTAGAGAGTATCTTCAAGCCTTTTTTAAGTGACAAAAAAAGTCCATCAACTGGACTTGGCCTTTATATGTCAAGGCTTGTCATAGAAGAAAAATTTCATGGAACAGTAAATGTTGAAAACATAGAAGACGGAGCTTGTTTTACCATCACAATTCCAATTAAGCTATCCGATAACCAAGCCTACTAACAGTTTCAATTAGTTCACAATTTAGCTTTTTTCTTAATTTGAAAACTAAATTTTTAAGCGCACTTGGCGGTGCCTCTTCATAGATGTAAAGATGATCTTCAATCTCTTGCTTAGTTAGTAAATTTCCACGATATTTTAATAAAAGCTCAATGAGTTCTGCCTCTTTTGGAGTAAGTTTTATGTTTTCTCTACCCACTTCCGTAACAAATAGTTTATTTTGAAAATCATAGTAGCCATAATTTGCTATTTTTAGGCATTTTGGTTGATTTTCCAAAAGAATTTTTGCGCAAGCTTCTAAAACTTTTGAAAGACTCTCCTCTTGAACTGGCTTAATGAGATATTCAACTAAAGAGAGTTTTATGGATTCAAGTAAAAAAGCTTGATCAGCATATGCGCTAGTTACTACAATTGGGACATTTTTATCAGTTTGTCTAATGGCATGGATTAACTCTAATCCATTCATGGAAGGCATTTTTATATCTGTTATTAAAATATCTGGCCTATATTTATCAAAATACTCCAAAGCTATAGCTCCATCTCCAGCCTCAATCACTTTTTTAACCCACAATTTTAAAACTTTTTTAAAGTTTTTTCTAAGTCTTGTTTCATCTTCTACCAATAAAACCGTACTTTTAGATAAAACATTCTCAAGTAAGCTATCCAAGGTCTCTCTCCTTCGCAATATCTATGATTATTATATCATTTTGAAAGGTTGATTTTTTATTATTTAAAAATTATTAAAAACAATATTTAATATAAAAAATTATGTTTCGATTTTAGCGACTCAAAAGAAACTTACAATGTAGTAAACTTAAAAACTAAGAAATGGGCGAAAATTAAAAGATGTTTTTATCTTTTGGTTTCAAAATGAGATGGTGTTGATTGCTATCAATGCCAAAAGGCGATAAAAAAGCTATATTTTGGTTTAAATTCGCCAATAAATCTTAACGGAGGTGAAAGCAATATAGAAAACTTCGGTGAAAGTCGGCGGCTTAAACAGTAAAACTAAAAAGGAGAGATAATGGGTTTTAAGTGGACCTCTTCATTAGTGCTTGGATCTGCGTTGCTTGCCTCATCAAGCTTATTAAACGCTGCAGATACTCTTCAAGACATTATGAAAAAAAGAGGGTTGAGTGAAAAGGATATTTTAGCAGCAGCTAAAACCTACACCCCCTCAGGCATGAAAGATGAGTATTATGTATTTAGTTCAGGCGGACAGTCAGGACAAATCATAGTATATGGTGTTCCTTCTATGCGTATTTTAAAATACATTGGTGTTTTTACTCCAGAGCCATGGCAAGGATATGGATTTGACAATGAATCAAGAAAAGTTTTAGAACAAGGTTATATTCGTGGTCAAAAGATAGAGTGGGGTGATACTCACCATCCAAACTTTACAGAAAAAAATGGTGAATATGTTGGAGATTACCTCTTCATTAACGATAAAGCAAACCCAAGAATTGGTGTTATTGACTTAAAAGACTTTGAAACAGTTCAAATTGTTGTTAACCCAGTTTTAAGATCTACTCACGGTGGTGCTTTTGTTACACCAAACACTGAGTATATCATTGATGCTTCACAATACGCTGCTCCATTTGAGAATGAGTATGTTCCAATTACTGCGTATAAAGAGAAGTTCCGTGGGGGAGTTACTCTTCATAAGTTTGATTATGATAGAGGTAGAATTGACATGAGTCAATCATTTACTCTTGAATTACCTCCATATATGCAAGACTTAAGTGACGCAGGTAAGGGCGAGTCATTTGGATGGGCTTTTACAAACAGCTTTAACTCAGAAATGTACACAGGTGGTATTGAAGATGGAAAACCACCATTTGAAGCTGGTATGAGCCGTAATGATACAGACTACCTACATATTTATAACTGGCAAATTTTAGAGAAACTTGCAAAAGATCCTAAAAACTACAAAGTTATAAATGATCACAAAGTTATCACAATGGAAGCTGCCATAAAAGCTGGAGCTCTATTTTTACTACCAGAAGCAAAATCTCCACACGGTATTGATGTTTCACCTTGCGGTAGATACTTAATTGTTAACGGTAAGCTTGACTCTCATGTTACAGTCTTTGACTGGAGAAAGATTAAAAAATTAATCGATGCTAAAGAGTATGCAGGAAAAGATCCATATGGCATTCCAGTGCTTGATTTTAAAAAGTCACTTCATGGTCAAGTAGAGTTAGGCCTTGGGCCACTCCATACATCTTTTGACTCAGAAGATGGAGTAGTTTACACTTCACTATATGTTGACTCACAAGTTGTTAGATGGAACTATAAAGATTTAACTATCTCAGATAGAATCAATGTTCACTACAACATCGGTCACATGGATACTATGGAGGGTAAATCAGCAAAGCCAAGAGGAGAGTATGCGATTGCGCTTAATAAGCTATCAATCGATAGATTCCTAAAAGTAGGGCCATTGCATCCACAAAA
>JAAYLJ010000157.1 GCA_012521935.1 Campylobacteraceae bacterium
ACTCATTGTATCATTTAGTTGCTTATGAGAAATTATATGGATCCATATCTACCTCTATGAGTGGACTCTTAACAGCCCTAGAAGCTCCAAGTAAAGCCTTAGCACTTCTATCTCTTAAAAGTATGTGGTATCTAAATTTGTTTGCTATTTTTAAAATCCCGCAAGCTCCACTTCCAACCACTTCAATATTTAATTTTTCTAGCTTTTTTAAAGCCTCTGTCACTTCATCTATGCAAGTTTTTTCACTTTTATGAGATATTAAAAGCCTACAAAATCTAACAAATGGAGGATACAAATCTTGCCTAAAAAGTAGTTCATCTTTTAAAAATCTCTCATAATCATTCATATAAAGAGCAAAAAATTCTCTATTTTGAGTTTGTAAAACCACCTCACCCTCGCCTTTTCTTCCACTTCTTCCTGCTACTTGCATAGCTAAAGATAGGGCTTTTTCATTGGCTCTAAAATCTGGCATGAAAAGAAGTGAGTCAATGCCTACAATGACGCTTAAATTTACATTGTGATAATCATGCCCTTTACTTAACATTTGCGTTCCAACTAAAATGTCAATCTTTTCATCATTAAAATCATTTAGTAGTTTTTTTAAAGCTTTAGCACTTTTAATGCTATCTCTATCAAACTGCGCTATTTTCGCATTTGGAAAACGGGTTGTAAGCTCATTTATAACCTCAACCGTCCCAATCTTTCTAGCTTCTAATGACTCATTTTTACAGTTTGGGCAAGTTGTAGCTATGGGTTGGCTAAAATTGCAATAGTGGCAAACAAGAGCGCTTTTACTTAAATGAAGGCTCAAACTAACAGAGCAAAATGGACACTCAATCCTCTCTTTGCACTCTTTGCAAAGAAGAGTTTTAAAATTTGCCCTTGTTGGCACAAAAAATATGACTTGGTTATCTTTTTTTAAACTATCTTCTATTTTTAAGATGATTTCTTCACTAACTTCATGTAACCCTTCATCAAAGATAACTCTTTTACTTGAGCTAAAAAAAGTCCCTTTTAGCCTAAAAGTTGGTAGGTTTTTATAAGAAGTTGGACTTGGTGTTGCGCGTCCTAAGAGCACTTTTATATTAAATTTTTTACCCATCCAAAGTGCTACATCTTTAGCATTGTATCTTGGGCGCGAACTTGATTTGTAACTCTCATCACTCTCTTCATCTACTACTATTAATTTTAAGTTTTGAAGGGGTAAAAAAAGAGCAGATCTAGGACCTGCTACCACTTTTATTTTAGAATTTTGTATCTTTTCTAAAACTTCATCTTTTGCTTTTTTTGTAAGCTTTGAGTGATAAACTTCTACAAAATCCCCAAAATGCTCTTTAAGTCTTTTCTCCATTTGAGGAGTTAAGCCAATCTCTGGCATTAAAAATATGGCATCTCCACCACTAGATAAAATATCTTTTATTAAAGATATATATATTTCAGTCTTTCCACTTCCTGTATCTCCAAAAAGAAGAGAACTATCGTTTTTATTTATAAACTCTTTTGCTTTTTTTTGAATGTTTGAGAGTTTTAAATTAACCTCTTTTAAGAAAGGCTCACTTTTTTTAGCATTTTTTAAATGAGGTTGCATTAAAGCTAAAGCTTCACCTAATGCACAAAAATAGTAAGTGGAGATAAACTTTGCAGTTATTAAATTCTCTTTTGTAAAAAACTTTAAAGTTTCACTGGCTATCTCTAAACACTCAAACTCTGGCTTTTGGACAGTTTTTATGACTACACCCTCTTTTGGCTTTCCTCTTAAAGGAGCTATTACTACATCTCCTTCATTTAGCTTTTGAAAACTAAAATATGTTAGATTTTTTAAAACGCTACCAATGATGGCAAGTTCGTAGTAAAAAGGTTGAGTTATTTGGTTAATTCTATACACTCTTTTGAGTTTGGATTTTGACAGTTAAAATGCCCTGTGGTTGAATTGTAATCAAATTCTACCCAAGTGCCATTTAAATTGTATGAGTATGAAATATCGCTATTTTTTCTCCAAGAGCCTGCACCGCTTCCAGCTACCACACCATAGTCTAAAACATCTCCAAAAAGTGATGTGCCATCTGCATTTGCCGCTGCGCCATCAAGTTTTTCGATGGAGCCAGACTTACCTTGCAAAATATTTTCACTTCTTTTAAGTGAAATGGAGCTTCTAATAGCGCTTAAATCGCTTTTAGCTTTGACTAATGAGGCATCATCTCTGCTAGCAGCTAGGCGAGGGATCGCCACTGCTGCTAAAATGCCTAAAATGACAATGACAAAAACAAGCTCTACCA
>JAAYLJ010000020.1 GCA_012521935.1 Campylobacteraceae bacterium
CCCTCACTTAAAGAGAGTTTAACACAGTTAAAAAGGATAATTTCAACTCTTTCTTCAAATGATAAGAGTAGCTTGCAAGGTAAAACTCTTAATTCTGGCATCTTTTATGAATCAAATTTAAAAAAAGATTTAATTCCTTTTGAGCTAGAAAAAAAACTAACTTCTCTTTCAAATGTTTTAAAAAATGCTCCAATTGCAAAAGAATTTAAAGAAGAAATTGCCCCAAAGCTTCAAAAAATTAACTCTCAAAATCTTTTAACTTCATTTAGCAAAGAGTTAAAGCTTGAAGTAAATCAAATAGTAAAATCTCTTGAAAATGCGCTCAAACATTCAAGTGAACTTTTAAACAAAAAATATCCAAATTTTAACCTTTTAAATGAGATTAAAAATAGTGAAATAACTATCAAGCAATTAAACCCCTCCCAGCTTTTTTTACAAAAAGAGAAACCTTTTGAAAAAATTATAGACTTAGTAAAAAACTTAGATAAGAGGATTGATGAAACTATTATAAAACTTTCTCAAAAAACTCTTAAAGAGCCAGCCAATATGAAGATGAAGTTAATGGAGCTTAAGAGTGAATTAAAAGAGATTTTAAGACAAATTGAGCCAAAAAGAGCTGAGCTTACCTACACTACTACAAGCAGTCCCCTTGGGCAAAAAATTGAAACAAAAGCAACTTTACCAACACTTGAATTAAATGTAAAAAATAGCAATCTTTTTGCTACTATCGTTAGGTTAAACACTCCTACCATACTTAATATTTTTGAAGATTTGCAAACAAAAATCCTACAAGCAACAAATAAAATCAAAGAGCAACTTAGAGTAAGTGAGCCTGCATTGCTGCGAGTTTTAACTCCATTTAATGAGCTTAAAGATTTAGCAAATGGACTAAAAAATGAGCTATTTGAGAGTACTTTAAAAGATCCAAAAACTAAAACAGCAAATGATTTAAAAAGAGTACTTTTAACCATAGAGTCTGCCACAAAAGGAAATGAGGGGGCAAAAGAGGCTTATCAAGCCTCAAATAGAGTTTTAGCCCAGCTTGATTTCCATCAAGCTTTCTCTTATGTGAACCATTTTTCACACACTTATTTGCCCTATCTTTGGGGTGGCTTACAAGGTGGATCTATCTCATATAAAAAAAACAAAGATGAGATATATTGCAAAATAGATTTAGAGTTTAGTAAATTTAAAAAAGTTGAAATTTTAATGGCTCTTTTTAGTAAAAACTATATCTCTCTAACTGCAAGCATCGAGCATCCAGAGTTTTTTAAAACTATACAAAAAAACCTTAAAAAGCTTAGAGAGCTTTTCATAGGGGTTGAGCTCATTCCTCACACCATTGTTCTTTTGCCAATTTTAACAGACAAAGAGCCAATAGAGGGATTTGAGGAGGGGTTTTTTGATTTCAAAGCGTGAAAAAAAAGCTGTTGCCCTAAGATATGACAAAGATAAAGATAGCGCACCAATAATAAAAGCTAAAGGTAGTGGCGAGGTAGCTCAAACCATTATTAAATTAGCAAAGGAGAATGACATACCCATAAAAGAGGATGCGGATCTTGTAGAGATGCTCTCTAAAGTTGAGCTAGACACCCAAATACCGCCAGCCCTTTATAAGGCAGTAGCTGAGCTGTTTAGTTTTTTATATCAAATGAGCAAAGAAAGCAGAGAATAAAATTGAAAAAGTTTTTTATTGTTCATATTTTTCTACTCTTTTTTTTAACTCTATCTTCATTTGCTCTAGAGTTAACTGATGATGAAAAGGCTTTTTTAGCCACTCATCCACTAATTAAAATAGGAGTGCGAAAAGATATCTACCCATATAGTGCTCTTTCAAAAGATGGTAAATTTACAGGAATTGCTTCATCTTTTTTTGACTATTTTGAACAAACTCTAAAAGTTAAATTTAAATTAGTAGCAGCTAATACTTGGGAAGAGCTAATGAAGCTAGAAAAAGATCATAAAATAGACCTAATTTCTACAACTTTTATTAAAGAGCCAAGTAGTTACCTAACCATTCCTCTTTTTAATATTCCCCTTTCAGCTTTAACTTTGAAAAAAGATAGTTTTTTCCAAAATCAAGAGAATTATAGTGGCAAAAAAATCATAATTTGCAATAGATTAGGCTTAGCAAACCTTATAAAAAATGAGTACTCAAACAGTGAAATTATAGATTTTAAAAGCTTGCAGCACTCTTTTAAAGCACTTAAAGCAAAAGAGGTAGATTTAATAATTGGTGAATTGTTTGCTTTAGAAAAACTTATAGAAAAAGAGGAAAACAGTGACTATTTTTTATATCTTTTGCCAAAAACATATCCAATGCAAATTGCTATAAACCACGAATTAAAACTACTACACTCTATACTGCAAAAGGCTGTTTTATCTTTATCAGAAGAAAAAAAAGAGAGTTTTTATAATCTTTGGGTAAAAAATAACCAATCCAAAAAGATAAAAATATCTCAACTTTTGCTTGCTATTTGCATAATATCTCTTTTTTTACTTCTACTATTTTTAGAATTAAAATCCACAAGAAAAAGAAAAATGGAGTTAGAACTAGCAAATGAGCAGTTAAAACTACATTTAAAATCTTTTGACATAGCGCTAAATGCTACAAATTGGGTTTGGAATTTAGATAAAGGAAGTTACATTTGTAGTGAACTTTATGAAAAAAACTTAGGATATAAAAAAGATGAAATACCTCAAACTTTTGAAGCTTTTATGAGCTTAGTAGCGCCTGAAGATAAGCCTTTGCTACTCTCAGCTTTAAAAAGGTATCTTGAAAAAACTGACTCTTTTTTTAATCTTTATTGCAATCTTTTACATAAAGATGGTAGTTATCAAATGTTCCACTCATTTGGCTTAGTTTTAGCTAATAATGAGTTTAATCTTCCAAAGATTTTAGGTGGATACTACCTGCCCATAGAAAAAGATAGTCCAAATAAACAGCTTCCATTTCTTGATATTAACAGTGCTCTTTTTACTAGACAAAGTTATAGTTTGCTATCTAAACTTTTTTTAAAAAGTGTGAAAAAAGAGTCGTGTGGGGCTGGTTTTATATTGATTAAAATATTAAAACAAAATAAAAAGATAGATGAGCACAGTTTGGGGGCTACCATCTTTAATGAAATCTCTTTAATTAATGGCTGTACTTTTCATATGGGAGAGGGACTTTTTGCTATATTTGTAAAAATTAAAGCTCCATCTTTATTAGAGTTAAAGGCGAAGAAAATAATTGATAGTTTAAGTGATGAATACAATTTAAACCCAAAAGAGTCAAAATTTAGCACTATTTTTATACCCCCTAACTCATTTGCAGATGAACAAATCATCTATAAAAATGCTTTTAAAAAATTATTGATTTAAATTAACACTTGACGAAGAAAATTTCAATATAATTAGCTTTATTATCTAATAAAAGGTTGCGCCCGTGTCTGTTTCTTTTAGAATAACTTCCCTATTAATAGTATCGCTCTTTGCTTTAGCACTGATTCTTGGAGGATTGACAGATTATTTCATTAATGAAAACTCCTCTTATTTTTCAAAAACATATGAAGAAAACTTAACAAAAGCTAAAATACAAGAACTTAAAAGCGAAATGACAATTGTTAAAAAGATGATAGAAAAAAGTTATCAAAACCTAAAACAAGAGGGTTTTTCTGATGAAGATATAAAAGAGAGTATATTTTACCAATTAAAAGATTTGAGATTTTTTGAAGATAGTAGTGGCTATGTTTTTATTTTTGATTTAAATGGTAAAAGTTTGCTTCATCCTGAAAATCCATCTTTGCATGGAGTGAACATGATAGAGGCAAAAGATAGCAATAATTTATACTTTATTAAAGAGTTAATACAAAGTGCTAAGAGTGGAGGTGGCCATGTTTTATACCATTTTCCTAAAACAAAAGGTGGGGAGCCACTTCCAAAGATTAGCTACTCTTTACTGTTTGAGCCATATGGCTGGATGATGGGAACTGGGGTATATATTGACAATATAGATAAAGAGAAAGAACTCATAAACCTAGCCATTAACTCTTCTACTAAAAAAAATTTAACTCTTTTTGGAGCTATCTCATTTTTTATTGTTTTGCTAACTTTGATTATAAGTTTTTTAATAGTTAAATTAAAAATTACAAATCCATTAAACAGTCTCATTCTAAGAGCAGAAAATTTATCTAGCAAAGATGGGGATTTAACACAAAGACTTGAAGTTATTGGAAAAGATGAGTTAGCTAAAACAAGTAGTGCGATAAATAATTTTATTGAAAAAGTACATAGCGTCATATCAGAGGTTAAAGCCCTCTCAAGTGAAAACTCAACAGTCTCTCATGAGCTTTCATCCTCTTCACTTGAATCTGGCAAAAGAGCTGAAAATACAACGGAGATAGTACTTGTCTCTACTAAAAAAGCTCATTTAATTCAAGAAAAAATGAGTGGATCAATAAAAGAAGCATTAGAGGGAAAAGAGGATTTACAAAAAGCAAATGAGCTAATTAGCATAGCTAATGACTCCATCTCTAACTTAGCAAAAGAGATTGAAAATAGCGCTGCCATTGAGTCAAACTTAGCTTTAGAGATTGAAGAGTTAAATAAAGAGGCGCAACAAGCTAGAGAGATACTTGAAATGATTGAAGATATAGCTGATCAAACAAATCTTCTTGCACTTAACGCTGCTATTGAAGCAGCGCGCGCAGGAGAGCATGGAAGAGGATTTGCTGTTGTTGCAGATGAAGTTAGAAATTTAGCCGAGAGAACTCAAAGAAGTTTGACTGAAATTAATGCAACCATAAATGTAATAGTTCAGTCTATCTCAAGTTCAAGTGAGCAGATGAGTAGTAATTCTAAACGAATAAATGAGATAAATAGTGTTGCACTTGGGGTGAAAAGCCAAATCTTGCAAATGAGTCAATCTGTAAAAAATGCAGTTTTATTGTCTGATAAAACCATGGATAGCTATGCCAAGAATGGAAAAGAGATTGAACAGATGATAAAGAGTATTTCACAAATTAATACTCTCTCAACAGAAAATGCAAGAAGTGCGCAGGAGATTGCAAGTGCAAGTGAGCATTTAAGTAATATGACAGAACTTTTAAATGAAAAACTAGCAGAATTTAAAACTTGAAAAAAGATAAACTAATACTCATTGGCGCTTCAACGGGAGGGCCGGGACATTTAAAAAAACTGTTAAAAAATTTTAATAACACAAATGTCCCAATTGTCATTGCTCAGCACATGAATGAGATTTTTATCCCTAGTTTTAGCTCACAATTAAGCACAGAAGTTGGAGTGAGCGTAACTTTAGTCTCAGGAGAAGTTGAGTTAAAAAATGGGATTTATGTTTGTGAAAAAACCTCATCAATAAAGCTAAATGAGAGTTTAAAAATCTCAAACATAGATTTTGATACAAGCCCATCCATATTTAACCCAAATGTAGATAATCTTTTCATTTCAGCCTCTTTATTAACCCATAAATTAGACATTTTGGCTATTTTATTAACTGGGATTGGAAATGATGGGGCGCTAGGATTGAAAGCATTATATGAAGCTGGTGCAAAATGCTTTGGAGAGAGTGAGCAAAGTGCCATTGTGTATGGGATGCCAAAAAAAGCTAAAGAGTTAAATAGTGATTTAAAAATGCTTACTTTAGAAGAAATTAAGATAGAAATGGAGAAGTTTACTAATGTTTTTCTTTAAAAGAAAAAAGAGCGTACAAAATGAGGAAGTCCAAAAAAAAGTGGAGTTTGATAGTAGCAATCTTCCCCAACTCATTAAGTATGTAAAAAAGTATAGTGGGGTAGATTTAAGCTCAAAAACTGATGTTTTAACTAGAAGATTTACCACTTTTTGCAAACAAAGAGATATAGATAGCTTTGATGAACTTTTAATAATGATAGAAAAAGATACCTCTTTGCGTCAAAAATTTATGAACCTTTTAACTGTAAATGAGACATATTTTTTAAGAGAAGAGATTCAACTCTTTAGCACAGTTGAACTTTTAAAAGAGGGGAAAAAAAGGGTTCTTAGCGCACCCTGCGCGTCAGGTGAAGAGGTTTTCTCTTTAGCTTTTTTAGCCCATGAAGCTGGAGTTAGTGAGTTTGACATAGTAGGAATTGATTTAAGCTCAAAAGCAATAGACAAGGCAAATGAGAGTACTTATAGCAGTAGATCACTTCATAAATTTCAAAAAGAGCAAGTTTTAAAATATTTTGAAGCTTTGGGGGAAAATTACCGCGTGAAGCCAAAATATCAAAGAGGAATTAAATTTAAAGTGTGCAATGTTTTTAGTGAAGAGTTTCAAAACTTGGGCGAATTTGATGCTATTTTATCGCGCAATATGATGATATATTTTAATGAAAAATATAAACTTAAAACCATAGAAGTTTTTCACAAACTATTAAAACCACAAGGAAGATTATATGTTGGTCATGCAGATTTAATTCCACAAAACCAACTATATAAAAAGATTACTAAAGATAGATTAACCTACTATGAAAAGATTTAATTTAAGATCTTTATCTCATCAGTTTTATTTGGAACTAAACATAAAAAAACATAAGGCTCATCTCCTAAAACTTCATACCAATGATTAAGCCCAGGAGCTATATATAAAGCATCACCAGCTTTTGCTTCAACAACTTTTTCACCCAAACCAACCCTTGCCCTTCCACTTAAAACATACTGCTCATGCTCAACACTATTTGTATGATTTGGCATAAATCCACCAGCTTCAATGGTAAATTTTCTCATAGCAAAATTTGGAGCTACTTCATTTGAAATTAGCATTTGCATACTTGCACCACTTCCTGCTTCAAGTTTTGTAAAGGGAAGGTTACTGCTGTTAATTAAAGCCATTTGAAATCCTTTAAATTTTATCGATATTTTTTAATTTTACAAACATCATAGCCGTCATGATAGCATCATTTATTGCATCATGTTTTCCAAATATAGGCAAAGAGAGCTCTTTCATTATAGAATCAAACCTTAAATCTACAAAGCCATCAGGAATGGCTTTTATCTTTTTATCATAATATATTCCAGAAACTTCTATCTTTTTATTTGGTAGTTTGATGCCAAGCCATGGCTTAATATATCTATCTATCATCGCTACATCAAACTCCAAATAGTAGCCAACTAGAGGTAAAGGCCCAATAAAATTTAAAAACTTCTCTATTGCGCATTTTGGATCAAGTGCTCCTTCAAGGTCCACATTTCTTAATTGATGAATCTTAATACTATTTGGATCCACCAAACACTCTGGTTTTGTAAAAACATAGAGTTTTTCTTGTGTTAAAATCCTATTTCCCTTAATCTTAACAGCTCCAATGGATAAAAGTTCATCTTTTTTAGGGTTTAGCCCTGTTGTTTCAGTATCAAAAACTACAAATTCATCATTATTTTCACACTCGTCAAATAAAAACTCATAGTTGCTATCTTTTAATTTTTTAAGATTTCTTTGTTTAAGAAATTTTCTTAGCATCACTGCACCATATTTATTTTAAAATGATGCGTTAAAAATCTTTTGAATTTATCTACAATTTTAAAACTATCTTTTAAAAGCTCCATTTCTAACTCATTTAACTTATCTATTCTAATAAAATTATCCCTACTTTTGCCAAGCTCTATATCTTGTAACTGCTTTTTAAGCCTTAAGTTTAAAAATGTATCAAAAGCTTCTATCAAAGCTTCCACAAATCCATCTTCAAAAACTCTTTTCTCTTTTAAAGCCTTTAATCTTTTAATAGTTTCAGTCTCATCTATCTTAAATTCAAGTGCCAAAGATCTCACTCCTTGAACTATTGGGAAAATTCCACCTTTTTTTACATCTAGTCTATTATTATCAGTTTTTAAATTTGAAAAAAAGCTAATTGGTGTTTCAAATAAAAGTGCTGCTTTTGCAAAATTTGCCATAAATATGCTCCTACCTTCAATTTTATTGTGTATGAAATCTTTAAGTTTTTGTAGCAAACTCTCATCTCCAACAACAGCTAAACTATCATAAAAAATGGCCAAATGCATATAATCATCCTTTCTAGGACTCTCAAGATACCTAGCTAACTCCATTTCAAAATCATTGAAGCTTTTTCTCCAATATGGATTTGAAACCATTATATCTCCCTCACATCTTGGATATCCAAAATCTATCAAAGTTTGGGTAAATTTCTCCATTAATGGCTTAAAAAGCTCTTCATCTTCTTTATTTTTAATAATTAAGGCATTATCTTGATCGGTTTTTAGCATCTGCTCACGCCTACCTTCACTTCCCATTACTATAAAACACGCCCTATTTTGAAGCTCTTTTGGAACTATGATTGAGTAAAGTTTGCTATATATTTGTACATTTAACTCACTTATAACTTGTGAAATATACTCAACTCTAGTCCCTTTTGCATGTAGTTTTTTTATGATATTTACAAAATCCTCACTAGCTTTTTTAAGCTCATCCACGCTTCTTGCTTTCCTAACTTGAACAGAAACTAAGTAAGTATGATTTGCAAAATAACTAAGCAAATCAAGCTGTTCAAGTATGCCTACTATCTTCTCTTTTCTTGTAACAACCAATCTTTTTATAGAATTTTTTGTAAATTTAAGCAAAGCATTAAATAAAAAATCATCCTCATCTATGCTAATAATTGGCCTTAATGCAATAGGCCCAATGGGATCAAACTTGCTATAGTTCATATATAGCACATATCTTCTTACCACACT
Source organism: Campylobacteraceae bacterium (assembly GCA_012521935.1). Classification (GTDB taxonomy): domain Bacteria; phylum Campylobacterota; class Campylobacteria; order Campylobacterales; family Campylobacteraceae; genus JAAYLJ01. Next base: position 8,704 of record JAAYLJ010000020.1, read on the forward strand.
ATCAGTCACAATTCCATAATCTTTTCCATACTTATCTTCAACAATGATGCAGTTTGTACTTAAATTATCCATCTCTTTTAGTGCATCAATTATTGCTCTATCATAAGGCACAATACATGCTTTATGAAGATACGAATCGCTTATCTTTGCTATCATAAAGCCTGAGAGTTGAGTGCTATACTCTTTTTGTTTTGCAGATTGAATTCTATTTGCAATATCAGTTATATAGTAGTTTTTAAAAGCTTCATTTTTATCTAAAAGTAGTTTAAAGTCATCTTTTTTTATCTCAAAACAGAGTAGTTCCTCATGCACTTTAAAGCTATTTTCACTCTTTTGATAAATTAGCACATCAGGATCAAATGAGTTAGAAGTGTGATACACCTTTATAAGCTCATTTCCAAAATACTCCCCAACCTCCCCTTTTATGATTATAAAAAGTGTTTCTGGGATAATTTCAGGTGAGATTAAAATGGAATCTTTTGGGTAATAGGCAATATTCATTGCATGAGTAATTTTTTCAAGCTCAAAGTTTGATAAAAGTCCAAACGGATGGATAGATTTTAAAAAAGCTTCTTGATCTCTTAAGCTCATAACTTCTCCTATTTTAAGGCTCCATATGGAGCCTTAAAGTTTTAATGTGCATGCGCTGCGCCAGCACCTCTTGGAACTCGTATGTTTTCAACAAGTTCTTGAATATGAGCTGGAGGCGGCGGAGTAACTTTAGATACCGCATATGCTACTATCATGTGTAGTATCGCGCCAATTGTTCCAATGCCCCCTGGCGCAATGCCAAATAGATAATTTGACTTATCTCCTCCCATAAAGACAAAATATACAATATATGAGAAGGTAAATACTAAACCTGTAACCATTCCAGCAATCGCCCCTTCTCTATTCATCTTCTTATAGAAAATCCCCATTATAATGGTTGGGAAAAATGAAGCTGCTGCAAGCCCAAAAGCAAAAGCAACAACTTGTGCAACAAACCCAGGAGGATTTATGCCCAAATATCCTGCTACTATGATAGCTACAATCGCAGCGCCTCTAGCGTACATCAACTCAGCTTTTTCACTAAGCTTTGATCTGCCAGTCACTTTATCTCTCATGATAACTCTACCTAAAAGATCATGAGCAATTGATGTTGAAATGACTAAAAGAAGTCCTGCCGCAGTTGAAAGAGCTGCTGCAAGCCCACCTGCTGCCATCAAAGCGATAACCCAATTTGGAAGCCCAGCTATTTCAGGGTTAGCTAAAACAATAATATCAGGATCTACATATAACTCATTTACTATCTCTTTATTAGCCCTCATCTGCTGCGCTGTAAGTTCATGTTTTGGGGCTGCATTATCAGTTGCTTTCTCTCCATGTCCACCCACTTCTCCATTGTAGTGAGGTTTGCCGCCAATAAAGGCGTTACCTGCACCATATTGTATCTTTCCATCTCCATTTCTATCATTCCATGCTAAAAGGCCAGAATCTTCCCATCTTTTAAACCACGCTCCATCATTTACTGTTCCATCTAAATGTCTAGCTTCTCCATTTACAAAAGCGTTATACTCAACATTTTGAATATTTTTAATTAAATTTACTCTTGCAAATCCAGCAACTGCGGGAATTGAAGTGTACATAATGGCAATAAAAACTAATGCCCATCCAGCAGAAATTCTAGCTCCTTTTACCGTTGGAGTTGTAAAAAATCTAACAATAACATGAGGAAGCCCAGCAGTTCCAAGCATAAGTGCTGCTGTCATCATAAATACATTCCAAGTTCCAGACGCACTAGCAGTGTAAGCTGAAAAACCCAAGTCTTGAACTGTTTGATCTAAAGCATGCAATAAAAAAGTGCCCTGCTCTATCATCTCTATCCCATTATCAAACTCAAAAGCTATCTTTCCACCAAATCCAATTTGTGGTAAAAAAGTATCTGTAACTTGGATTGATAAAAATATCGCAGGAATTGTAAATGCAAATATCATAACTACATATTGAGCAACTTGTGTATAAGTAATCCCCTTCATTCCGCCTAAAACAGCATAGAAAAAGACTATTGCCATACCTAAGATTACTCCAGTTTCAACCTCAACTTGTAAAAATCTTGAGAATACAATACCAACACCTCTCATTTGGCCAGCAACATAGGTAAATGAGATAAAAATAACACAAATTACCGCAACAGTTCTAGCAATGTCTGAGTAGTATCTATCTCCAACAAAATCAGGAACTGTAAACTTTCCAAACTTTCTTAAATAAGGAGCTAAAAGCATGGCTAATAGAACATAACCTCCAGTCCAACCCATTATCCAAGTTGAACCATCGTAGCCTAAAAATGAGACAAGCCCAGCCAAAGATATAAACGAAGCTGCACTAAGCCAATCTGCTGCTGTAGCCATTCCATTGGCTATTGGAGGAACTCCACCACCAGCTACATAAAACTCTTTTGTAGATCCTGCCTTTGTCCATATCGCTATTCCAATATAGATAGCAAAAGTGAATCCAACAACTATATATGTTAAAAGTTGCAACTCCATTTTAAACTCCCTTACTCATGAACATCATATTTTTTCTCTAAACGATCCATCAAAATTGTGTAGAGAAAAATTAGAATTAAAAATACAAATATTGCTCCTTGTTGAGCAAACCAAAAACCAAGTTTAAATCCACCAAAACTTATGGCGTTTAACTCTTCTACAAAAATAATGCCAAACCCATAAGAGACTGTAAACCACACAACTAAAAGTTTTAGTATGGTTGAAATATTCTCTTTCCAATATGCTTGTGCAGCATTTTGATCCATTGTTCACTCCTTAAGCTACAAAATTGAAGTTTAAACACTCTTCATGCTAAATAGTAAAAAAGCAACATAGCATTACCGCAGCATAAATGTTTTTTTATATTTTTTGGAGAGTTTATTTTTTTATTGTGTAATTTTGAAACATTTTATGAGTTTAAATTTAAAAACAGGCATCTTTTTTCCTAAACTGATATGAAAATTAATCCTAATGCAAAAAATAGCCCTATTAAGTTAAAAATAAGAAATTTTACTCCCTTTTATGTTACATTTTTACACATTGAGCTTTATAAGTCTTTTTTTAGTAAAATACTTTAAAGGATAAAAATGATAGATAAAATTTATGATTATCTTAGTAAAATTGATAATTTAGCAAAACTAGAACCCTCATCTATGCCTCCTCAAGTACTTAATGAGTTTTTACAACTACAAGCTGATGAGTTTTATGAAATTTGCGTTAAATGCGCTATTTTGCGCCACAATATTCCAAGTGATTCAAAAATACTGAATTTACAAAAAGATGAGATAGATAGCCTTGCCCAAGATTTTGCAAAAGAGGTGATTTTAGCTTTAAAAAGCAAGATAAATGAATAGTTTTAGGGATTATGTATATAATACGCCTTTATTTTAAATGAAAGAGAAAAGTGAATAGATTTTTTAGTGGGGAGAGCGCTGGGTTAATTGCTGTTATTTTAGCAGCAACTATCTGGGCTAGCTCATTTATAGCTTTAAAAATAGCATTAGATTCAATAGGTCCAATGAGCATTATATTTGGCCGTATGATAGTAGCTTCTTTGATTTTTGCTATTTTTATACCTAAGTTTTTAAAGATTAAATTTTCAAAAAATGATGTTTTATTGATTGGGCTTATGGTTTTGTTTGAGCCATCTTTTTACTTCATTTTTGAGATAAAAGCCTTACAGTTTACCTCAGCTTCTCAAGCTGGAGTAATCACAGCAACTCTACCTTTATTAGTTGCAATAGGTGCAGGAATTGTTTTAAAAGAAGCCATCACAAAAAGATTGATTTTTGGCTCAGTTTTAGCTTTATCTGGAGCGATATGGCTAAGCACTGAAGCGAGTGTAGAAACTTACGCTCCAAATCCACTTTTGGGAAATTTTCTTGAATTTATAGCGATGATTTGCGCAGCTGGATACACAATAACACTAAAATTTTTAACAAAAAAATTTAGTGCTCTATTTTTAACGGCAATCCAAGCTTTTGCTGGAGCAATTTTTTACTTACCTTTAGCATTTTGGGAGTCGTGGGGTAGAAGTTTAAATTATAGTAGTGATGGAATTTTTGCTATTTTTTATTTAGGTATCATTGTAACTTTAGGTGGATATGGGCTTTATAATTTTGCTTTAACAAAGCTTCCTGCTAGTAAAACATCAGCTTTTATGAACCTCATCCCAGCAATTGCACTTATTTTGGGTTTTATAATCTTAAATGAAAGACTTAGCTTTTATCAGCTTTTAGCAACTGGACTTATATTTTTAGGTGTCATCATTACGCAATCAAGGAGTAGGAAAATTAGATGAATATAGCAGTTTTTTGTGGCTCAAGTAGTGGGTTTGATAGGAAATATATTGATGTAGCTAAAGAGTTTGGAAAACTTATAGCTAGCAAAGGGCATAGACTCATTTATGGTGGTGGAAGAGTCGGATTAATGGGGACGATAGCCAATTCTGTACTAGAAAATGGCGGAGAGGTAATTGGCGTAATTCCAATCTCACTTAGTGAAAAAGAGTTAGCTCATAATGGAGTTACGAAGCTACATATCACAAAATCTATGCATGAGAGAAAAGCGTTGATGGCTTCATACGCGGATGCCTTTGTTGCCATGCCAGGAGGCGCTGGAACTCTTGAAGAGATATTTGAAGTATGGACTTGGGGGCAACTTGGCTATCATGAAAAACCAGTTGCTTTTTTAGAGGTGAATGGTTTTTACTCTAATCTTTTCTCTTTCACTGAACATATGGCCAAAGAAGGATTCATCAAACAAGCACATAAAGATATGCTCATTATTGAAAAAGAGCCTCTAGCCCTTTTAGAGCGCATCTATGCTTATACTCCTCCAGTAAAAAAGTGGGGGTAGTTTAAACAAAAACAACAACCCCAGACTTAGGGCCGTGTGCTCCAATGACTAATGATTGTTCAATGTCAGCTGTTTTTGATGGTCCAGAGATAAATAATCCAAAGTTTTGCTCACTTAATGAAACTCTCTTAAAAGCTTCATGCATAGTAGCTACGATCTCATCTTTTGGAACTACTATTAATATATTTGTAGCCAAAAAATAGAGTGCTGGCAGAGTTACATTTTCATGTTTTACCCAAACTGCGCCATTTTCAGCAATTGCAAATTCGCCTTGAATGAGAGTTAAATCTACATTTGAAAACTTATGAGGATCTTTTACATCATTTAAATTTACTGTTGCCTCATCATAAATATCTACAGTAGAAGCGATAGTTTTTGCTTCTGGAAAAACTCTTTTAACAAGAGTAGCTAAATCTTCCCCATCTCTTAACTCCTCCACACTCCCACCAACGCTCACTAGAGCACTTTTATATGAATCATATAAATTCTCAAAGCTCATAGGTGTAAACTCTTTATAGTCTGGAAGTCCAGGATCTTTAACTATATTAAGCGAAGAGATACTATTTAAGATTATCTTTTTTGAACTCATTTTTTACCCTTTTGGCGCTTTATGTATAGTTCTTTGAAGCTATTTTTTGGAATTTGAGGCATCTCTTTATATTTGCCCCACAAATTTGTTTTAGAATATAAAATTTTTCTAGGTAGTAAAGGCATAATTTTTCTTGTACTTTTACCCATTAAATCAAATATTTTTGGATGTTTAAAGATCCATCCAGCAAAATTTAATGCTCGCTCTTTCTTTTTATCCATTAGTCCAGCTTTTACTACATTTTGTCTATGTAAATAGAGCTGCTCATGTAGATTTATCTTAATTGGACAAATATTTGAACATGAAGCGCAAAGTGTACAAGCATATGGAAGTGAGCTATGTTTTTTTAAATCTTTAAAAGGCTCTAAGGTTGAGCCAATTGGGCCGGGGATTGTCGCGCCATAACTAAAACCACCACTTCTTCTAAAAACTGGGCATGTATTCATGCAAGCTCCGCATCTAATGCAATTTAACACATTGTGAAACTCATTTGAGCCAAGCATGGCAGATCTTCCATTATCTACTATGACTACATGTAACTCACACCCATTTCTAGCACCTTGATAAAAAGAGGTGTAAGAAGTGATTGGCTGTCCCGTAGCACTTCTTGCTAAAAGTCTAGTAAAAACAGCTAAGTCTTTAACTCTAGGTATTAGTTTTTCTATCCCCATTGAAGCTATGTGAAGTTTAGGTAAAGTTGCCCCTAAATCCGCATTTCCTTCATTTGTACAAACTACCACCCCGCCAGTTTCACAAATGCCAAAATTTACACCAGTTATCCCAGCATCTGCCCCTAAAAACTTCTCTTTTAAGTGTGCTCTTGCTGCTTTAGTAAGATATGTAGGATCGCTATTTCCTTCCTCAGTGTTTAAAAACTTTTCAAAAGTTTTACCGACATCTTCTTTTTTTAAGTGAATTGCGGGCAAAACTATGTGCGATGGTGGCTCTTTTCTAAATTGTACAATTCTCTCACCAAGATCAGTATCTACAACCTCTATTCCACTCTCTTCTAAAAATGGATTTAATCCGCACTCTTCAGTTAGCATGGATTTACTTTTTACTACTTTTTTAGCCCTATGTAGATTTAAAATTTGTAAAACAATACGGTTATGCTCATCTGCATTTTTTGCCCAGTGGACTTGTATCCCTCTTCTTTTAGCATTTGTTTCAAACTTAGTTAAGTATGAGTCTAAATTTGCCATAGTGTGGGTTTTAATTTGACTTGCTAACTCTCTTAACCTCTCCCACTCAACAACGCCTTTAGCAAGCCTATCTCTTTTCTCTCTTACAAACCATAAAGCTGCGTCATGCCAGTGTGTCCGCTCTACATTTTGGGTAAATTCTTCTGCTAATTTAGAGTGTTCCATGAGGGTTTTCTCCATTTAAAATTTCAACAACATGCATAACCCTTAAAGGTTTCCCTTCTCTTCTAATGAGCCCATCTAGGTGCATTAAACATGAAAGATCTGCTCCAGTGATGATCTCTGCTCCAGCATTTAAATGATCTTTTATTCTATCTTTTCCCATGAAGGCTGAAATTGCACTCTCATTTATGGTAAAAGTACCACCAAAACCGCAACACTCATCCTCTCTTGTTAAGCTTACAAGCTCTATTCCATTAACTTTTTTCAAAAGTGTTTCTATCTTATTAAAATATGGGATATTTCTCTCGCTTGGTGAGCCAAGTCCTAACTCTCTATGAGCATGACAGCTATTATGAAGTCCTACTTTATAGGGAAAACTACTATTAAATGAGTCTGGCTTAATGATATCGTGTAAAAATTCACAAACTTCATAAATTTTATTTTTTAAGCTAGCATAATCTTTATCATCTTTTAAAAACTGCTCATATTGAAACTTAACCGTGCCAACACAACTTCCACTAGGAGCAACTACATAATCATATTCTTTAAAAAGAGATACAAACTTTTTTGCTAAAACTTCCATATCTTTGGTGCAACCGCTATTGCTAAGAGGTTGCCCACAGCATGTTTGCAAAAGAGGATACTCAACGCTCAAACCTTGCTTTTCAAGCAACTCTAAAGTTGCCATAGAAGCTTTTGGGTAGAGTTCATTCATGTAGCAGGGGATAAAAAGTCCAACTTTCATCTGCTTTACTCCTTTTTTGAATAGTTTATTGTAACAAAGGAGGTATGAGATTTGAATGAAAATTGGAACTTAAATTTATCTAACCCAAAATTCCATCTGCTCTAGGAGATTTTAAGTAACTCTTAGCCCCTAAGTAGTAAACGATAAAAGCACCAGCCCAAAAAAGAGTAGCTAGGGTATTAAAAAGAGTGTAGTATTGACTAAAGGCAAATATGCTAACTCTTAGAAAAGTTGCAATTATTATGAATAAAATGGCAACTCCCATCCATTTTTCATAAAGTAAAGCTCTTCCTGTATGGATCATTGTTATGACTAAAAGAGCGACTATAAAAGCTAACCCAAAAGCCCCGCTTGTTAAAAAATGCCTAAAATAGACGCTATACTCAAGATTTAGTAAAATATTTACTCCAAGCGAAAAATAGCCAATTCCTATAAAAATAGGCACAAGAGCTAAAAATATAGGAATTGGTTTAAATATGACAGATCCATATTCAAGTTTAAAATCACTAATGATGCCAAGTACTGCTGCGCCTGCTGCAAATGCAAGCCAAGCTAAGGTGCTATTTGTTGGGTAAAAAAATTCGGCGGTAGTGTATAGCAAGATGGTAAAAACTGAAAGATTATATCTGTAAGATTTAGCCATAAAAAGATCATCACTATCATAATTATCAGATGCTTCTAACACTTCATTTACTGCTTCCATATTTATTCTTTTAAGGGCAACTACGATTAAAATCATAAACCATCCAAGAGTTACTTTTAAAATATCCATAGTAGAAGTTGAACTAAATCCAGCAGCAGATAGGTAAAACCACACTTGAAGAGCAGTTAAGCCAACTACTGTATAAGCTACGCTTGAGTGCCTTTGGAGCTTATCTAGCACAACTGGCTTAAAAACCCATATGATAATTAGTAAAGAAAAAGCTAAATCTAGTGCAAACTTTATCCAAAGTCCAAAACCAAAAGCAAACAAAAAAGCTACTCTGCCAGCTAACCATAACCCAACCCAATATAGGAGTTTTCTACCAACAATTGGCACAACTCCTGGAAAAAGTTCTGGAAGTCCAGTTAAAACAAAGGCAGCAGTTCCTGCCATGCCAACTCCATACATTAGCTCATAAGCATGCCAAGAGTAAGGATCTGCACTTAAATACCAAGGTAAAACCCCAGCAAAAACTCCAGCCCATATAAGCATCATTCCTAAAACATACCATGGCAATATAAGAAAAAATGGCCTAAACCCATAAGCAGCCCATGGCGCGTGAACTGGATCGTTTGGATAGTGGGCATAATGTTTTGTAGCACTTAGTTTTTTACTCATAAAGACACCTTTATCTCAAATGTATGACGGACAATGTCCTCTTTTAAAAGCTCATGTGTTTTATCAAATAGGTATGTATAATCACGCTTTAGTTTAGGTAGAGTAAAATCATAACTTTTTACAATCTCACCTGGATCGCTTTTTAAAAGAAGAACGCTATCGCTAAGCCTTACTGCTTCCATTAAATCGTGAGTTATGCACAAAACACTCATCAATTCTTCACTATTTGCTTCTAAAATATAGTGCTGTAAATCTTCTTTAAGCCCAACATCTAAAGCTGAAAAAGGCTCATCTAAAAAGAGTAGATCAGGCTTAATTATCAAAGCTCTAGCAAAATTAACTCTTTGCTTCATCCCTCCACTTAAATCTTTTGGATATTTTACAAGATCCTCTTTTTCTAGCCCAAATCTAATGGCAAGTTCGCTAGCTTTTTCCAAACTCTCTTTATCTTTTTTAGCAAGGGGCATAGCTATATTCTCAACCGCATTTTTCCAAGGAAGCAATCTTGCATCTTGAAAAACAAAAGCGCTCTTTTTAAAACTATTTAAAATCTCTCCCTCAGTCACATCAAGCAAATCTGCACAAAGCCTTAATAAAGTTGTTTTTCCACCACCACTAGGACCTACTATTGTCTTAATTTCACCCTTTTTTAACTCAAAATTTATATCTTTTAAAATTTGAGTTACTCCATAATAAAACTGCAAATCTTTTACTTTTAATCTCTCCATGATTCCACCTC
>JAAYLJ010000158.1 GCA_012521935.1 Campylobacteraceae bacterium
TAACTGTCATTAATGATATAGCTGATCAAACAAATCTTCTTGCGCTTAACGCTGCTATTGAAGCTGCACGTGCAGGAGAGCATGGAAGAGGATTTGCTGTTGTTGCAGATGAAGTTAGAAATTTAGCTGAGAGAACTCAAAGAAGTTTGACTGAAATTAATGCAACTATAAATGTGATAGTTCAATCAGTTATGGAATCAAGCGAAACTATGACAGTAAATGCAAAAAATATTCTAAACTTAGTAAATGTTAGCAAAGATGTGGAAACCTCTATTTTAGATAGCGTATCCATAATGGAAGGAAATGCAAAAACTTCTATTTTGAGGGCAGATGAAGCTAATAAGTTAGCTAAAGATGCTGAAAATGTAGTTAGCTTAGTTGGAAGGATTAATGAAATTTCATCTTCAAATGCTAGAAGTGTTGAGGAGATTGCGGGAGCAGCTGAGCATCTATATAAGCTAACTGAAAGATTAAATGATAAGTTAAATCAATTTAAATCTTAAAAGCCAAACTCTTTAATGAAAGAGTTTGGCAACTTTCACAAGTAAAATACTATAACTTTTAGATATGGATCAATTATATTCTCACTTCTTGTGATAGTATCCCCTTAGGAGCAAAATGTGGACATTGAATCAATTTTAAAAAATCATCAGTTTCGCGAAATGGATGCTTACTTTCTTAGAAAAAATAGCTCCATTTTTTTCTCTTATTTGGAAGATTTTTTAAATGAATTTTATAGTTTTATCTTCTCATTTGACCACGCAAAAGAGTTTATCCATAGCAATGAAATTTTCGATAACCATAAAGTTGCCATATCTAAATGGTACTTAGCTCTTTTTGATGGATCTTATAAAAAAGAGTATTTTCTCTTTTTAAAAAATATAAGTGATACACATATTTCAATTGGTCTTCCTAGTCACTATATAAATGCTGCTATTGGGTTTGTTAGAAGATTTCTTCGTAAAGCTATCATTGATGAAAAAAAACTATTTTTACTAGATCCAATAGATAAACTACTTGACATAAACCTAGACATTTTAACTACAACTTACCAAGAAGGGGATCAAGTAAAACTGATGAAAGAGGTGGCTTTTTTAAGAGAAGTTAGTAGTAAATCTTTGGTAACTCCTTTTGTGCAACCAATTTGCAATGCAAAAACCTTAAAAATTGAAAAACATGAAGCTTTAATGAGACTACAAGAGCCAGAAAATCCACAAGAGTTAAAATCTATCTTTCCATACTTAGAGACTGCAAAAAGTATTAAAATATATAGATCTTTAATGAGAGCGATGCTAGAGAAGACTTTTTATGGCTTTTCAAACAAAAATATCCCTTTTAGTATAAATTTAAACTATGAAGATATTAGTGATATTCATTTTGTTGATGAGATTTTTGCCCATGTTTTACGAGATCAAAATCCAAGTAGAGTTTTTTTTGAAATTGTAGAGACTGACTTTTTAAAAGATATTTCAGTAGTCCAATCTTTCACACAAAAAGCAAGAAAATTTGGATGCAAGATTGCTATTGATGATTTTGGTAGTGGGTTTTCTAGTTTAGAAAATATTCTGCTTATTAAGCCAGAAATTATCAAAATAGACGGATCTTTAATTAAAAATATAGATTCATCATTAGAATCAGAGTTAATTGTAAAAAACACGATAAATATGGCAAAAGATTTAGGAGCTCTTACCATTGCAGAGTTTGTTCATAATGAAAGCGTTATGAAAAAGGTGCAAAATTTAGGTGCTGATTTTTTACAAGGTTTTCATTTAGGAAAACCAGCCCCGCTTAGTGAGTTAAAACTAGATAGTTTGGTTTAAATCGATATTTTTAACAAGTTTTTTGCAGCTTTGGAGTTTCAAGATTAAGAGATCTTATCTCTTTTAGTACGGATTGTCTAAAAAGATCAAGTGGCTCTCTTATGCTATAGTGCGCCCACTTGCCCCTTCTTTCTACTCTTAAAAATCCTCCATCTTTTAAGATTTTTAAATGTCTTGAAACTCTAGATTGAGTCATTTCAAAGGAGTTTTCAATGTCACAAACACAAACTTCTTTATGCTCATTTATAAAATTTAATATAACCACCCTGCTCTCATCATTTATGGATCCAACTGTTTGCAAAAAAATATCCACTACTCATCCTCTCTTAAAATTTTTAAAATCTCACTAGAGCTTAAAACTTTTCCAAAAGATTTTACCTTTCCATCTACCACTAAAGCTGGAGTTTGCAATACTTCATACTCTAAGATTTCTAAAATATCATCAACGCTCACAACTTCATGAAAACCATCAAGTTTGGACAAAGCTTCCATGGTAGCATCTTTTAACTTCTTACACTTATCGCACCCTGTGCCTAAAATTTCAATCTTCATCATTTTATCCTATTAGATAGTTAAATATATAACCTGTTAGTAAAATTGACGCAGCAACTATTGTGAAAAATAGAGCAATGAGCTTTAAGCTTAATACTCTTTTTAAAATCATAGCTTCTGGTAAACTAACTGCCACTACGGCCATCATAAATGAAAGAGCCGTCCCCATAAGTACTCCTTTTTGTGTTAAAGCTTCAACCAAAGGTAAAACCCCAGCAGCATTTGAATACATAGGAACTCCCATTAAAACCCCAATAATAGGTGCGTACCAAACATCACCTCCAGCATACTTTTCTATCATAGTTGCAGGAATATATCCATGAATGAAAGCCCCCACGCCTATTCCTATTATTATATATGGGTATATTTTTTTAAATATCTCTTTTGTATAAGAGAATGACTCTTTTGCTCTTTTTAGAAATGGCTCGGAGTTAAGTTTGCTATTAGTGCTAGTTTTAAGAGGCTTCACCTCAACTAAAACCTCTTTTTCTAAACCCATATGCCCAATAATTAAACCAGAAATAGTGGCAATTAAGAGTGCAAATCCTACATAAAAAAGAGTAACCTTAATGCCAAAAATTGAAAAAAGCATAGCTATCACAACTGCATCTCCTAGCGGGGCAGATATTAGATAGCTAAATGTAACTCCAAGCGGAACTCTAGCTTGTAAAAAACCTATAAATAGTGGAATCGCACTACATGAGCAAAATGGAGTTAACATTCCAAACATTGAAGCAAAAATATGCCCAACAATCTTTTGTTTTCCGCTTAAATAGTCTCTAACCTTTTCAATTGGAAAATAACTTCTTAAAAGAGTAACTAGAAAAACTATCACTATTAATAAAATAGA
>JAAYLJ010000159.1 GCA_012521935.1 Campylobacteraceae bacterium
CTATGGGATTGCGATACTTTTACTAGAATAAAAGAGTATGAAAAGATTTTAAATTTGGCTAAAGATTTAAGAACAAACCAAATGATAGATAAAAAAAGTATTGAGGGGATTATAGAGGCTTTAAAAGAGTCTGGATTTGATTTTTTGAATACTCCAACCATAGCAATAGCAACAGAAGCCCTAAGAAGAGCTAGAAATAAAACCTTAGTGGTTGGACTTATCAAATCAAAAATAGGGATCAATTTTAGAATCATAGATGAGAAAGAGGAGGCCTTTTTATCAAGACTTGGGGCTGAATTTTTACTTCAAAATAAAGAATTAGATACAAATAGTTATTTTTTAGTAGATTTAGGGGGAGGCACTATGGAGCTAACTTGCAAAAATGGCTCAAATTTATATAGTAGAAGTTTTCCTTTAGGGGTTATAACCTTGCTTGCAAATAATCCCAAAAGAGAGCTTTTTAAAAGAGCGTTAACTAAAGGACTTGAGAGTTTAAAACTCTCTATTAACTCTTGGCCAAAGCCTGCAAAGTTAATTTTAACTGGTGGAACAGCAACTACACTAAGCGCGTACTTGCATGGATTAAACTATAAAGACTATGACTACAAGGTAGTTTCAGGCTCTAGTTTATCTTTAGAAGATGCTACAAAAGCGCTAAAAGAGGCTACCCTTATGTCTAAAGATGAAAAAGAGAGTTTAGCAGGGCCTAAAAGAGGGGCTTTAGTTATAGCTGGGATAAAAATTTTGATTGAAACTATGGAAACTTTAGGATTTGATAAAGCCATAATCGTAGATGAAGGAGTTAGAGAGGGTGCTGCAATTGCATATTGTGGCTTTTTGGCAAATAAAGAGGCATAACTTATTGCACAACTTTTTTTTTGATATAATTATTGGCTCTTAAGAAATTAAGTTTTAAATATGGAAAAACTCCAAGGAGAAGTGATGGAAATTTCTGGTTCACAAATGGTTATAGAAGCATTGCGCCATGAAGAAGTAGAGGTAGTTTTTGGATACCCTGGTGGAGCAATAATGAATGTTTATGATGAAGTTTATAAGCAAAATTATTTTAAACATATATTAACAAGACATGAGCAAGCTGCTTTGCACGCTGCTGATGGATACGCTAGAGCAAGTGGCAGAGTAGGGGTTGCTTTTGTGACAAGCGGCCCTGGTTTTACTAATGCTGTTACAGGTTTAGCAACAGCTTATATGGATTCAGTTCCTATGGTAGTTATCAGCGGGCAAGTTCCTATTACTATGATTGGAACAGATGCGTTTCAAGAGATCGATGCTGTTGGCATATCAAGACCTTGCGTTAAGCATAACTATTTAGTTAAAGATGTAAGTGAGCTACCTAGGATTTTAAAAGAAGCTTTTTATATAGCTCGTACAGGCAGGCCAGGCCCTGTGCATGTTGATTTACCAAAAGATGTCACAGCTCAAATTGGAAAATTTGAATATCCTAAAACAATTTCAATGCAAACATACAAACCTACATTAAAAGGAAATATAAGACAGATTAAAAAAGCAGTTGAGGCTATAAAAAATGCCAAAAGACCGATTTTTTATCTTGGCGGGGGAGTTATAAACTCTGGCGCATCCTCACTTGTAAGAGAAATGGCAGCAGTTTCTGGCATCCCAGCAGTTGAGACACTAATGGCAAGAGGGACTTTAAGATATGATGATCCTTTGCTTTTGGGAATGGTAGGAATGCATGGCTCTTATGTTGCAA
>JAAYLJ010000021.1 GCA_012521935.1 Campylobacteraceae bacterium
GCCAAATTTTGATCAAAAATTTCTAATTCATTAATAGATAATTTAAATGAAAAGGGGTTAAATTTAACTTTTTTAAAATCTAAGATTATATTAAATGAAGATGATAAATATTTTGGTAAAATCTTTGGAAGTGCAAAAGGAATCAGCACTCCAAATAAAAACCAGTATAAAAAAAGCGATACGCCAACTATCTTTAAAGATTTTAAAATTTTTCTAAACACAAAAAATCCTTTAATGATATTTTAAATTGTATCATAAAAAATCCCTAAAAATAGGATATAAAATGGTTGTTCACATATGTTGTTCAGTAGATAGTCACTATTTTTTAACCAAATTAAAAGAGCTTTACCCAAATAAAAAACTGCATGGTTTTTTCTATAATCCAAACATTCATCCAAAAGAGGAGTACGATTTAAGGCTACTTGATGTTAAAAAAAGCTGTAAAAAACTAAACATCCCATTAAGCGAAGGAGAGTATGAGCTTAAAAAGTGGCTAAATGTGACAAAAAAAGAGGAGAATGAGCCTGAAAAAGGTGAAAGATGCTTAACTTGCTTTAAAGAACGAGTGGCTAAAACTGCTAAATTTGCAAAAGATTTAGGAGATCATGAGATAACAACTACACTTTTAATGAGTCCAAAAAAATCTTTAAAACAGTTAGAAATGGCTGCTAAAGAGGTAGAAGAGCTTTTTGGAGTAGAGTTTTTCCAAATAGATTTAAGAAAAAATGGTGGAACTAATGAACAGTTTTCTCTCTCAAAAAAAGAGGGACTTTATCATCAAGATTATTGTGGATGTATCTACGCCCTAAGAAGACAAAAAGATAAAAAAAATGAGCTACCAATTGAGCTTTTTAGCCAAATAAATGGCCAAATAACTCCTAGTTCTGCTAAAGAAAAATATGAATTGTACGAAAAAGATGAAAGCAAAACAAGGGAAATCTTTTTAAATTATAGGCTACTTAGTGCAAAGCTTTTTACCAAAGATGAAGTGATTTCATCTCATCCACTTTTTTACTCCTATCCGCTAAAACCACGAATTAAAACAGAACCTTTAAAGATTAATGAAGAGGTTGCAAAAGATAAAAATGGACAAATTATTTTCATAACTATTAAGATGATAAATAGAGTTTTAAATAGAGATTTTTCTAATGTAAAAGAGCTATTAAAAAATCCTTTAAGAGTTGAAGAAGAGCTTACTATTAGAGATATTTTACAAAACTCATTTTACTCTCTTACTCCAATTGTAGTGGTTGATAGACTACCTAGTGGTAGGCTATTTTTTGAGTGTGAGGCTAAAATTTTTCCTGATGTTAGAGAACTTTTAGCAATAGTTAGATAAAATTTACAGATTTTACCAAGAGGATTTTAACTAAATGATAGATGTTAATGAGATTCAAAAAATTCTTCCACATCGTTACCCGTTTTTACTAATTGATAGGGTTGTAAGCTTAGAGGCAAAAGAGTCCATAGTAGCTTATAAAAATGTAACTATAGCTGAGCATGTTTTCCAAGGACATTTTCCAGGACATCCGATATATCCTGGAGTTATGATAATAGAAGGCATGGCACAAGCTGGTGGAGTGCTAGCATTTAAAAGCATGAGCAGTGAAGATCAAGAGGGAACTTCTGATAAGGTTGTTTACTTTATGAGTATAGATAAGGCTAAATTTAGAAATCCTGTAGTTCCTGGAGACAAGCTTGAATATAGATTAAAAGTTGTAAAAAATAGAGGTGCTATTTGGGTTTTAGCTAGTGAGGCGTATGTGGATGAGAAGCTTGTAGCTGAGGCTGAATTAAAAGCTATGATCGTTGATAAGTAAGGATAACCATTGAATAAAATCTCTCCTTTAGCAATTATTGAAGATGGAGCTAAGATAGGAAAAGATGTAGAGATAGCACCGTATAGTTTCATCTCTTCCAAAGCTACCATTGGAGATGGTACAAAAATAGGCCTTTACACTACTGTTTATGGCAAAACAACGATAGGAAAAAATTGCAATATATTTTCTCACGCAGTCATAGGATCTATCCCCCAAGATTTAAAATATGATGGGGAAGAGGTTGAGCTTATAATTGGAGATAACAATACAATTAGAGAGTTTACTCTTTTAAATCCTGGAACTAAAATTGGTGGTGGAAAAACTATCATTGGATCAAATAATCTAATCATGGGTTATGTTCACATAGGACATGATGCAAGGATTGGAAGCCACTGCATTTTAGCAAATGGCGTAACCTTAGCTGGACATGTTCAAATTGATGATTACACTGTTATTGGTGGACTCACTCCGATACATCAATTTGTGCATATTGGAGAGGGGAGCATGATAGGTGGAGCAAGTGCCATTAGTCAAGATATTCCCCCATTTTGTCTGGCTGAGGGGAATAGAGCTTTAGTTAAAGGGTTAAATATAGTTGGAATTAGAAGAAGATTTGATAAAGAGACTATTGAAGCGATAAAAAATGCGTATAAGACTCTTTTTAGATCTAAAAAAGGTATAAAAGAGAGTGCATCCAAGATTTTAAGCCTCACTACAAATAGTGAAGTTAAAAAGATGTGTAACTTTATTTTAGAGACTAAACGCGGAATTCCGTATGAGAGGATAAAAGATGAGTTATAAAGAGTGTAGTTTTTGCGGAGTTCGTGAAAATAAAGATACGCGCTTAATCGCAGGAAATCAAGTATATATTTGTGAACATTGTGTCATTTCAGCATATAAAATATTTTTTGGAGAGTTAAAAGAGGAGAGTAAAGAGGAGAGCACTATCCAAAAAGAACTTCTTGCTCCAAAAGAGTTAAAGGCTGTTTTAGATAGCTTTGTGATAGGGCAAGAAAGAGCTAAAAGAGTATTTTCAGTTGGAGTTTACAACCACTATAAAAGAATTTTCAAACAATCTTTAATAAAAGATGACGATACAGAAATTTCAAAATCAAATATTTTACTAATAGGGCCAACAGGAAGTGGAAAAACTCTACTAGCTCAAACCATGGCAAAGTCACTTGATGTTCCAATCGCAATTTGTGATGCAACTAGCTTAACTGAAGCTGGTTATGTTGGGGAAGATGTTGAGAATATTTTAACAAGACTTTTGCAAGCAGCTGGTGGAGATGTGAAAAAAGCAGAACAAGGAATTGTTTTTGTAGATGAGATAGACAAAATCGCAAGAATGAGCGAGAATAGATCCATCACTAGAGATGTTTCTGGTGAGGGAGTTCAACAAGCACTTTTAAAAATCATTGAGGGAAGTGTTGTAAATATACCTCCAAAAGGCGGCAGAAAGCATCCAAATCAAGAGTTCATCCAGATAGACACATCTGGGATTTTATTTGTTTGTGCTGGAGCTTTTGATGGGTTAGAGGAGATTATTAAAAGAAGAATTGGAAAGAATGTTTTAGGCTTTGGGCAAGAAAAGCGCGGAAAAAGTGAAGAGCAAAATCTTTTTCAATTTATTGAGCCAGATGATTTAATTCATTATGGATTGATTCCAGAGCTTATTGGAAGACTTCATGCTATGGCTACACTTGAGCCAATTGGTGAAAAAGAGATGGTTAGAATATTAACTGAGCCAAAAAATGCGATAGTAAAGCAGTATAAAAAGCTTTTTGCCATTGATGAAGTGGAGCTTAATTTTGAAAAAGATGCGCTAAAAGAGATTGCTAAAAAGGCGATTGAGCGCAAAACTGGAGCAAGAGGACTTAGAACCATAATGGAAGAGTTGATGGTTGATGTTATGTTTGAACTGCCTGAACTTAGTGGATATGAGGTGCTTGTAACAAAAGAGAGCGTAGTTGAGGGCTCTAAGCCCGCATATATTAAAAAAGATAAAAAAAGTGCTTAATAAAAAGGTTTTTAAATGATTCTAGATCAAATCATAGGTTTTTTCTCAAATGATATGAGTATCGATCTTGGTACTGCAAATACTTTAGTTTTAGTAAAAGGTAAAGGGATAATTATAAATGAGCCCTCCGTTGTGGCTATCCATAGAGATAAGCATGGTAAACAGAGGATTTTAGCTGTTGGGCATGAGGCTAAAGATATGGTTGGTAAAACTCCAGGCGACATAGAAGCTATTAGACCAATGAGAGATGGAGTTATAGCTGATTTTGATATGACTGAAAAGATGATTAGGTACTTCATTGAAAAAGCCCATAAAAGAAAGAGTTTTTTAAGACCTAGAATCATAATTTGTGTACCTTATGGTTTAACTCAAGTTGAGAGAAAAGCTGTAAGAGAATCAGCAATGAGTGCTGGAGCAAGGGAAGTATTTTTAATTGAAGAGCCAATGGCAGCAGCTATTGGAGCAGATCTTCCAATAAGAGAACCTCAAGGTAGTTTTGTAGTAGATATTGGCGGTGGAACTACTGAGATTGGAGTTGTCTCTTTGGGTGGACTTGTCATTAGCAAATCCATTAGAACTGCTGGCGATAAGATAGATATGTCAATAGTTGATTATGTAAAAAGAAAATACAACCTCTTAATAGGTGAGAGAACTGGGGAAGACATCAAAATCCAAGTTGGAAGTGCTGTTCAGCTAGATAGCGAACTCTCAATGGTTGTAAAAGGAAGAGATCAAGTTAGCGGACTTTTAAGTAGGATTGAGCTTACAAGTGAAGATGTAAGAGAGGCGATGAGAGAGCCTCTAAGAGAGATAGCAGACGCACTAAAAGATGTACTTGAAGTTATGCCGCCAGATTTAGCTGGAGATATAGTTGAAAATGGTGTTGTTTTAACTGGTGGTGGCGCGCTTATTAGAGGATTTGATAAATATTTAGCTGATGTTGTTAAGTTACCTATTTTTGTTGGCGAAGATCCGCTTTTAGCAGTAGCCAAAGGAACGGGAAAAGCTTTAGAAGAGATTGAGCTATTACAACAATTAGCTAATGAGTAGTAAATTAAAGTTTTTTTTATTAGCCATACTCTTTATTTTTATATCTTTGCAGTATGGCTGGCTTGCTAGAAAGCATGTTGCTAATTTTTCCACCACTGTCACAAAAAAATATTTAACCATAACTCAAGGTTTTGATGAGTTTATAAAAGAGCATTTAAAACAAAAAAGAACCATAAGAAAACTAAAAGAGAGAAATAGCATCCTAGAACAATCTGCCATTCTCTCAGTAGCTTTTGCATCAAAACTGAATGATCTTTTAGAAGCTAGTGGAAAAGCCCCATACGACCCAAAGCTAGAGTTAGTGCAAGCCATCTCTTATGCAAATTTGGGAAACCACTATAGGGTTTGGTTGGATTTTGAGGATTTTGATCATGAGAAAATTTATGGATTAGTTTATGGTGGGTATAGCGCAGGCATTGCCATAAGTGAGGGTGGAAAACCATTAGCTCTTTTGCAAGGAGATCCAAAGTCAATCTTTTCAGTCAATATTGGAGAGGGAGATATCCCTGGGGTTGCTATGGGAAATGGCGAAACCATACATGTAAAATACATCCCTCTTTGGATGGAACCAAAGATTGGAGATGAGGTGGTAACAAGTGGAAAAGATACAATATTTTTTCCAGGAGTTCCAGTTGGAAAGGTTGTTGAGATAGTTTTAGAAGAGTCTTACCAAAGTGTAGTTGTAAGGCCATATGCTTCTGTAAAAGCCCCAATATATCTATATGCCATTAAGTAAGTTTAGACTAAAGCACTTTCTGTTTTAGTGTAAACTTCCAAAAGGAGCAACTTTTTATGCCAAAGCGAAATGATATTTCAACTATTTTACTCATAGGCTCAGGGCCAATTGTCATAGGACAAGCTTGTGAATTTGACTACTCTGGAACCCAAGCAGCAAAAACTTTAAAATCTTTAGGATATAGGGTTGTGCTTATAAATTCAAACCCAGCAACCATCATGACTGATCCAGAGTTTGCTGATAGAACATACATTGAGCCAATCACCAAAGAAGCCATCTTGCGCATAGTTGAAAAAGAGAAGGTAGATGCTATCTTGTCAACCATGGGAGGGCAAACTGCGTTAAATGCAGCTATGGAGCTGTATGAGAGTAAAGCTCTTAAAGATGTTAAATTTTTAGGGGCAAAGCCTGAGGCTATTAAAAAGGGTGAAGATAGACAAGCTTTTAAAGAAGCTATGGAAAAAATTGGAATGGATATGCCAAAAAGCAGATA
>JAAYLJ010000160.1 GCA_012521935.1 Campylobacteraceae bacterium
AAATCTCTAACCATAAGAGGATATGGATGAGGCCCTGCAACTGTTCCAATGATGTAAAAAGTATCTTTTACATTTGTAACCCAATCTCTAATTGCCTCATTCATCGCATCTTTTAAGGTTTTACTTCCACTTTGTACTGAGTGAACTTTAGCTCCTAAAAGCTTCATCCTAAAAACATTTAGCGATTGTCTTTGGACATCTTTTTCACCCATGAAAATATCGCACTCTAAGCCCAAAAGTGCAGCAATGGTAGCAGTGGCTACGCCATGTTGCCCAGCTCCTGTTTCGGCTATAACTCTTTTTTTACCAAGATGTTTAGCAAAAAGTCCTTGGGCTACAGTATTATTTATCTTATGAGCTCCAGTATGGTTTAAGTCTTCTCTTTTTAAGTATATTTTGGCTCCCAACTCTTGCGAGAGATTGTTTGCAAAAAACAAAGGTGTGGCTCTACCTACATACTCTTTTAAATAGTAATTAACTTGTGTCCAAAACTCTTTATCAAATCTAATCTTTTCATAAGCACTATTTAATTCAATTAGTGCAGGCATTAAGGTCTCTGGAACATATCTTCCGCCAAACATGCCAAAATGGCCAAGAGAGTCTGGATCATAGTTTGATTTTATTGGTATATACATTTATCTTGTCTCCAATACCGAATAGACTGGAGTGTGCTCTTTAATCTCCTCATCTCCTCTTAGAGAGACTAAATTTATGATAAAACAGACCTCTATGCACTTTGAGCCAGTTTTATTTATAAGATTTACTGAAGCATTTGCAGTTCCGCCAGTGGCGATTAAATCATCAATGAGTAAGACTTTAGGATCTTTTATGCCATGACTAAATGCGTCTATGTGAATTTCTACTTCATCTACTCCATACTCAAGCGAATATTTTTCACTTATGGTTGTATATGGAAGTTTACCTGGTTTTCTTATGGGGACAAATCTAGTTCTAAGTCTAGCGGCAAGTGCTGCTCCAAAGATGAACCCTCTTGATTCAATCCCAGCTATATAATCAAGTCCATAACTTTCATATCTGCTAGTTAAATGATCTAGTAAAAAATGAAAAACATCGGGGTTTCCAAGTAAGGTGGTGATATCTTTAAACTCAATCCCAGGCTTTGGGTAGTTAGAGATGTTTCTAATGGAATCAATAATATAATTTTTATCGTTAAGACTTAAAGTTTGCATTGATAAAATCCTCTAATGAAAAAGTTTAAATTTTAGATAAAGAAAAAAAAGAACTAGCAGGGCGAAGGCAATGTAGGTACCAATCATAAAAGCGCCTCGATTTTCCCCTCAAGCTCTTTTATGCGTTGGTGCAGTTTTTCATTTTCTAATCTATATTGGCTATTTCTAGTGCGAAGTGATTTAGTATCACCTCTTATTTTATTTAACTCATCACTTAAAATATCTATATTTCCTAAAGCTCTTTGGAGTTGGATTTGATATTTTCTAATAACAACCTCAGCATCTCCTAGAGTGTTTTTAACAACTATATTGCTAAGTTTTTCTCTTTTTAAAAGAGTTTTATAGTAAAAAACCATAACAGTAAGATAGATGGCCAAAGAGATAAGTATAGTTGTTAAAATCCACTCAATAAGCATATTAAACCTCTATTTTTTCTACTCGCTTTAAGTGTCTGCCCCCTTCAAATGAGGTAGTTACAAAAGCTTCAATCATAGACTCAATGACGCCAAGTCCAACCATTCGTTGCCCAAAAGCTAATATGTTTGCATCATTGTGAGCCCTAGCCATTTTAGCACTATACGCATCATGACAAAGTGCAGCTCTAATGCCTTTATGTTTGTTTGCAGATATTGATATGCCAATGCCTGTTCCACAAACCACCACTCCAAAACTGCCCTCATCTTTTAAGACAGCCCTAGCAACCTTGTGTCCAAAGTCTGGATAATCTACACTCTCCTTAGAGTATGTGCCCAAATCCACAACTTCACAATTTAATCTTTTTAAAATATTTTCAATATCTTTTTTAATTTCAAAACCAGCGTGATCAGTCCCAATGTAAAATTTCATTGCTACTCTTTTTGTGTTAAAAATTACTAAATTATATCATACCATGCTTTAAAAAGCGTTATACCAAAGAGTTAATGCTAGTGCAAAAATAGCCTAACTATGTATGAAATTGGGGTAAATATAATGGAAGAAAGTGGTGTTAGAAAGATTAAAATAAGTAAAACAAAACCATATCTTCTAATCTTTTCAAAAAAATTTAATATTGCACCTGTACCAAGTAGTGCTCCTAAATATCCAAGCGCCCAAGAGCCATCAAGTGGCGGAATAGGGTAGAGATTAAAAACACCTAAGATTACATTTATAACAATTAAATGGAAGAAAAATTGATTTAATATCTGATAGAGCTCTATATTTTGACCCTTTGTTAGGTGGAAAAATATAGAAGCTACAAAAGCTAGTGCAAAGTTATAGGCAATTCCAGCAAGACTTACTTTAATAGCACCAAGGTAACCACCATTTCTAATGACTATTCCCATTCTAACTGGAACTGGTTTTGCCCATCCAAACATAAATCCACTACTTAAATATAAAACTATTGGGACTATGATGGTACCAACTAGATCAATATGTACAATGGGATTTATACTAAGTCTCCCACTGTTTTTTGCAGTTAAATCTCCATTTTTATATGCAATATATCCATGCATTATCTCATGCCCCACTACGGCAATGATCACGCTTAGTATGATTAAAACTATGGTTAAAGGATTACTTAAGTCCATATAGATAATTTCTATCTTTCTCTACTGTATGGATAAGCCTTCCTATCCTATCCCATCTAACAACATAGTTATCATCCCATGAAAAGTAGATAAACCAAGGTTTGCCAACTATAAATTTATATGGCACGCTTCCCCAAAATCTACTATCATTTGAATGGTCTCTATTGTCCCCCATCATAAAATACTCATTCTCAGGCACTTTAAAGTAAAAAGCATTAAAACTAAGTCCTTGTCTAAACTGGCCAAGATCTTTAATGAGTCTTGGCTGCATAGCTAAATCATTAACGCTAAAATGAAGGCTAAGTTGTGAAAAAAGATCTATATCATCATCATAAGAGATCCCTGGAAATTTTGACATAAATGGATTTTTAACCCAAAGTTTGCCACCAATATCTACGATACTTTCATTTGCATAACTATTTTTTACAAATTCATTTCCCTCTTTTGGATGAAGATAAAAAGCTTTATCTTGATAGATTATCTCATCTCCGCCAGTAGCAACACATCTTTTTACATAGTGAATTTTTGGCTCTTTTGGGTATCTAAAAACTACTATTTCACCTCTTTGTGGTTTTGCACCACTTATTAAGTGTCCATTTCCAACAAAATCTGGAAGTACAGGCACTTCAAGCCATGGAAGATGGGGAGTGGGGATCCCATAAGAGAACTTTTTTACAAATAGATGATCACCAATTAAAAGAGTTCTTTTCATTGAACCACTTGGGATAACAAAAGCTTGAGCTATGAAAAAAATTATCATCAAAACAATGATAATTGTACCAGTCCATGAGTTTGAAAAACTATATAATCTTCTTAAAAAGGAGTTCATTTTTTCGCACCTTCTACGCAGTTTGAAAGTAGCATTGCTATTGTCATTGGCCCAACACCTCCTGGGACTGGAGTTATAAAACTAGCTTTTTTAGAGACTCCATCAAAATCAGCGTCTCCTACTAATTTTCCACTCTCTATTCTATTTATTCCAACATCAATCACAACTGCTCCATCTTTTACCATATCTGCTGTTAAAAGATTTGGTTTTCCAACTCCAACAACTATTAAATCAGATTGCAAAGTAATCTCTTTTAAATTTTTTGTTTTACTATGACAAGTAGTTACAGTTGCGCCAGAGTTTAAAAGTAGCATCGACATTGGTTTTCCAACTATATTGCTTCTTCCAATCACGCAAGCATTCATTCCTTCTGGGTTAATTTCATAAGCTTTTAAAAGCTTCATCACGCCATATGGGGTACAGGGTTTAAACCCTTCAAGTCCAAGTGAAAGAAGCCCAACATTGTATGGATGAAAGCCGTCCACATCTTTTTTATATGAGATAAACTCTAAAACCTCATCTGTATTAAAGTGGCTAGGTAGCGGGAGTTGAACTAAGATGCCATTTACTTTATCATCTTTATTTAATCTATCTATTAAATCTAATAGCTCTTTTTGTGTTGAATCTTCATTTAAATGATACTTAAAAGAGTTAATCCCAACTCTTTTACAAGCTTTCTCTTTCATATTTACATAAGTTGCACTTGCAGGATTATTTCCTACTAAGATAACTGCTAAACCTGGGGTAATTCCTATCTTTTTTAACTCTATACACTCATTAGTTAAACTATCTATTATCTCATTAGAGAGTTTTTTTCCATCTATGATTGTCATTTATGGGAACCTTTTTTCATTGAGGATTAATTGAAACTTGGGCATAATAACCAACTTTCCATTAAAGTTAGGATAAACATAATACAAAACATGAAAAGAGCACTATTTTTATTCTCCCTTTTTTCGTCAATTTTTGCTGAAGATTTTATAACTGAGGCAGAGTATGCAAAACTTTTATATGAAAACCCAAGAGGAGTTGGATGCTCTTCTTGTCATGGATCAAAAGGCGAGGGCAAAGTTTTAGCAACATATATTGAAAAAGGTGTCAAGAAAAATCTTGAAGCACCACCAATCAATAATCTTTCATATGAAATGTTTAAAGAAGGTATTTCAAAACCTAGCAAAATCATGCCAAGCTATTTTTTAACAAACTTTGAGAGTCAAAGTCTTTATAGATATATAAGTAGTTTTAAAAAGAGTCAATAAGTGCTTTTTTACCACCTCTTTGTTACAATCATTTAAAAAATAAGGATAGATATATGAATTTTACAAACTCAATTAATGCTTACAGTGAAGCTAAAGAGTATATCCCTGGGGGAGTTGACTCTCCTGTTAGGGCTTTTAAAAGTGTAGGTGGAACTCCAATCTTCATTGAAAAAGGTGAGGGTGCACATTTAATAGACATTGATGGAAACAGATATATAGATTTTGTCCAAAGCTGGGGACCCCTTGTTTTGGGACATGGAGATAAAAACATTGAAAATGCAGCCATAAAAGCTGTAAAAAATGGTCTTAGTTTTGGAGCACCAACTCTACAAGAAACAACGCTAGCTAAAAAGGTAAATAGTCTATTTCCAAACATTGATAAAATTAGATTTGTAAGTAGTGGAACTGAAGCTACTATGAGTGCCATAAGAGTTGCAAGAGGGTTCACAGGAAGAGATGACATCATCAAGTTTGAAGGGTGCTACCACGGACATAGCGACTCTTTACTTGTAAAAGCTGGAAGTGGCGCTACTACTTTTGGAAACCCTTCAAGCCCAGGAGTGCCAGAAGGGATCACAAAACACACTTTACTTGCAAACTACAATGATATTGATAGTGTTAAAAAATGTTTTGAGGCAAGTAAAGATGGAGTTGCTTGCGTTATCATCGAGCCAATTGCTGGGAATATGGGTTTTGTTCCAGCAAAAGAGGAGTTTTTAAAAGAGCTTAGAGAGCTTTGTACTAAAAATGGAACAGTTCTTATTTTTGATGAAGTGATGAGTGGTTTTAGAGCTTCATTAAGAGGGGCTCAAGGGGTTTATGAGGTAAAGCCAGATTTAGTTACCTTTGGAAAGGTGATTGGTGGTGGAATGCCTGTTGGGGCTTTTGGTGGAAAAGAGGAGATAATGAATAAGCTCTCGCCTGAGGGCCCAGTATATCAAGCAGGTACTCTTAGCGGAAATCCAGTTGCCATGAGTGCTGGCATTGCTTCACTTGAGTATTTAGTAGAAAATGAAAAAGAGATTTATCCAAAGCTTGAAGCTTTAGCAAAAAGGTTGTGTGAAGGGTTAGAGGACGCTGCAAAAGAAGCAGGCATAGCACTTCAAACTGGATATATAGGCTCTATGTTTGGATTCTTTTTTAATGAATATAAGGTTTTTAATTTTGAAGATGCACTAAAAAGCAATACAGATAGATTTGCTAAATTTCATCAAAAGATGCTTCAAAAAGGTGTCTATCTTGCATGTAGCCAATTTGAAACTGGCTTCATCTCCACTCCAATGGATGAAAAGATGATTGATGAGGTTATAGAAAAAGCTAAAGAGGTTATGAAAGAGATATGAGTAAAAAGCCAAAAATTAGAAGCTTTATAGAAGGAGCTGAGCAGTTAACTCTTGGCATATCAATGGTAGTTGCTGTTGCTCTTGGAGTTGGGCTTGGCTTACTTATGAGAAACTTAACAGGCATTGGCGCTCTTTTTTGGCTAGGGGTTGCATGGGGGATAGGTGCTGCTATTTTAAATGTATATAAGGCGTACAAAAAACATGT
>JAAYLJ010000161.1 GCA_012521935.1 Campylobacteraceae bacterium
ATATTAAGCATAAGCTGTCCACTTGTCATAGATATGTAAAAAACTACTGTGTAGATTGAAAGGACTCTTCCTCTATTTTGGCTAGGCGTTTTCTCATTTATCCAACTCTCAACTATGAGAAGCAAGCTATAAAAAGAGTATCCAGAAATAGCTCTTGTTATAGCCCAAGCAATTAAAGATGAGGTAAAAGTGTGCCAAAGCGCAGCAAACGCAAATAAAGCTGCAAATGCAGCAAAACTCCTAATATGCCCAACTGTAGAGATGATTTTAATTGAACTTATTAAAGAAAATACTCCTCCAATAAAAAAGCTAGCATTAACAACCCCACTAGCCCAAGGCTTAATATTGGCTAATTCCATCTTAATTCCAATCAAACTCATAAGCAATCCATAGCCGATGGAAAGAAGCGCAACAGCAAAGAAAAGTGAGCCAATTGGCAAGATAATAGTTCTCATAAAATCCTCTTAATAAAAGTATCTATACTATCTAAATAAGGCTTTCAGTAGGCTGTTAGTATAATGCTTGTAAGGAGTTTTTGAATGAGAGTTTTTATCTTTTTTATAACCATTTTTATCTTAAGTGGATGTGCTAAGAGTGACTATAAAGCAATAGCTGATGTGGCTTTTTCAAATGATCCAGCCTCTGCTGCCAAAGTTCTTGCAAGAAACAAATCAATTCACTATGCAAACAATCCAGAAAAGCTTGTAACAGATATAAAAAGCATAGATTTAAATATCGAAAAACTTTTTACTGCTCTTTTTGGAAAGGTGGCAAAAGAGTGGGGTGAGGGGAATGTGGAAGAGCCAGAAATTAGTAAAACAGTGAAATATTTTCAAGATTTTCAAACCAGAGTCCTCATAGATTTTGAAGCTGGTGAGGTAGTAGTGGAGAGTTTGGTTAAAAGTGAGGTGGAAAAGCATTTAAAAGAGGCGATAATCATGGCACTTTTAATGCCAGAAGATCCAAGAGAGGTCGATCTATTTGATACAAAAGAGATAAAACTAGGGGAGACTCCATTTTTATATAATGAAGTAGTTGATGATCAAAATAAGCCCATAAGATGGGAGTGGCGAGCAAATAGGTATGCAGATATTTTAATAAAAAACTCACTAAGAAGTAAGAGTATAAAAAAAGATAAAAAAAGTGTGAAGGTTAGTTATGTTCAAATCCCAATGGTTAAAGCTCATGCTGCGGTAAGGGAGAATAAATTTGCCCCTTTAGTTAAAACATATGCTGCTAGAAATGGTTTAAGTGAGGCGCTAGTTTATGCCATCATTGAGACTGAGAGTAGCTTTAATCAGTATGCCATTAGTAAAAGTGGGGCGGTTGGACTTATGCAAATTATGAGAGCTACTGCTGGGGTTGATGCGTACAAGGAGTTAACGGGTAAGAGCTGGGAGCCAACAAGAGAGTATCTATTTGATTCAAAAAACAATATTGAGCTTGGAACTATATATTTGCGTATTTTAAGAGATAGGTATCTAGCTGGGATTAAGAATCCAACTTCGAGCGAGTATTGCGTGATAAGCGGCTACAATGGGGGAGCTGGGACTGTTTTAAAAACCTTTCATAGCAATAGAAACAGTGCAATTGCGCGCATAAATTCACTCTCTCCAGATAGGGTTTATAAGGTTTTAAATGAAGATGTTCCATACAAAGAGACTAGAGATTATATTAAAAAGGTTACTAGCAGTAAAAAAAGACATGAAATTTAAACAAAATGACTTTTATGTCAAAAACTGTGTAAAAACTTCACACAAAACCTGCTTACATGGAGAAAAACCTTAATTTTTATTTAAATATTTATTTGAATGAGTAGAATGAATTTAA
>JAAYLJ010000162.1 GCA_012521935.1 Campylobacteraceae bacterium
AAAGGCTCTTCTAAAGTTTTTAAAATCTTATTTACCACCTTATCAACCATAGAGTCCTCTTTAATATCCTCTAACACTAAAACAAACTCATCTCCGCCTATTCTAGCTACGGTATCTCTTCCTCTTAGTAAATTTTTAAATCTTTTAGCAACTTCAACTAAAATCTCATCGCCTATATAGTGGCCATAAGCATCATTTACATCCTTAAAATGATCTAAATCCAAAAACAAAACTGCTATTTTAAAATTGCCTCTTTTTGCCCATCCTATTGCGTGTTCAAGCCTTGCTTCAAGTAAAAGTCTATTAGGAAGCAAAGTTAAAGGATCGTGATGAGCCATAAATTCTAACTTTTCTTGCGCATGTTTTATCGGAGTTATGTCTGAAATCGTGCCTATGTAGTTTATAATCTTGTTTTTACTATCTACAATTTTTGAAATGTGAACTAAAGCAGGGTATGTTTCACCATTTTTTCTTCTATTCCACACCTCGCCTTGCCAAAAACCATCTTTTAAAATTCTTTTCCAAACTGCTTTATAAAACTCTTTATCGTACTCATTTGAAGATAAAAGTGCCAAATGGCTCCCTTTTGCCTCAAAAAAATCATAACCTGTTATTTTACTAAAAGCAGGATTAACTGAAGAGCTTATTTGCCTCTCATCAGTTACAACAATGCCCTCAGCAGTATTTTCAAAAACACTCTGAGCTAGTAGTAGGCTCTTTTCTTGCTCAATTTTATCTGTTATATCATATGCCACACCAACAAGCCCTACAACTCTATTTTTCTCATCAATAAGTGGGGATTTGAAAGCTTGATGGATAAAAGTTTCACCTCTTTTATTGATAACTTTTTCTATAAAACCAACTCTTTTTTTACTACTTAAAACCTCTTTATCATTTTTACTAAAAGATAGAGCTATCTCTTTTGGAAGTAACTCTTCATCTGTTTTTCCATAAATTTCATCAAGCTCAAAGCCCATATTTTTCAACCAAGCTTCATTTCCGCCTATGTATCTACCTTTTTTATCTTTATAAAAAATAAAATTTGTAATTGAATTCATAACAGTTGAGAGTAATTTTTCTTGTGTGGCTAAAGCTTTTTGAGCTTCATATCTTTGACTAATATCTTGAACAAAACCTACAATGTGCCTAAGTTTTCCATCACTATCCCAGTTTGCACTAATGCTAGCTTCTATCCATAAGATAGTACCATCTCTTTTAATGTACCTTTTTTCAAATTTTTCCTGAGAGTGATTTTGGTTTTTTAAAATATTTTTAAAAGCACTCTTACTAACTTGCATATCTTCAAAAATGGTAAATTCAGATATATTTCTACCTACTATCTCATCTTTTTCATAACCAAGCATCTTTGCATAGTGCGGGTTTGTATCTAAAATTAAACCATCTTTATCTGCATAAGCAATTCCAAAAGTATTTTGGAAAAAAGTCTCTTTATACATACTCTCTTTTTGGGCTAAAGAGATTTTTATGGCTCCAAGCTCTTCATTTAGCTTTAAGTTTAACTTATGGATTTTGCCCATATTGCTTAGTAGGATTTTTATTATTTTTGTGCCAAATAAGTGTGAGTAACTAGCGCTATATCTAAAAGGTTTTCCCCTAATCTCTATATACTCTTCAATATTTTTTGAGCCTTTATTAAAAGCTGCGATAGTCTCTTCCCAAAGATTTTTTGGTAAAAAACTAAATACACTATCTTCAATAGAAACCCCTAACTCTTTTTTAGCCCCTTCATTAGCCCAGCCAACTATGTAGTTATTGTCTAATTCAAATATTTCAATCAAAAGCTCACTCATAAAATCATATGAGCTTTTACTCTCAAAAAGCCTTCTTTCAAGAAATTTACTGTAATTTCCTTTTAAATTTCTAAAAATATCTCTAGTTGTCATCACTTCATAACTGCTAGAATCGCCATTATAAATAGCTATTCGCCTGATTTTTTCATCTTTAATCTTACTAAAAACAGTATCGATGGTATCTTCTTTTTGAAAAAAGATGAGTGGCTTTTGCATTAACTCTTTTAGTAAAAGCTCATCTAAATTGGGATCTTGGGATTTTCTTAAAAGATCTGTTTCTGTAACAATCCCAACAGGAGTTCCATTTTTTTCTACAAGGATTGAGCCTATATTTTTCTGATTCATCACCTCTATGGCTCTTTTGGTTTTTACATTTTCATTTAATGTAACTGCTTTTGAAGTCGTATGAGAAAAATCTTTGATCTTTGCCCTTGCATTTAAAATTTCAGCTTCAAAATGATAAACAATATCCTCTTGCTCAACCACTCCTAGGTAAAAACCATCACTATCTATGATTACAAGTCGTCTTATCCTCTCTTCTATCATTAATCCTAATGAGTACTCTAGGCTTCTATCTCCATTTGCTTTTATGAGATTTCTACTACAAATAGAGCAGCATGAAGCTTGCGAGCTAAAATGTTTTTGATACAAAAGTTGCAATACATCTCGCTCAGTTATGATTCCGTGAGGTTTACCTTTTTGTACTAAAACTAAGTAGTTTAACTCTTTAGCGTTCATGGCAAAGATAATCTCATCAATAGTGTGTCCACACTCTATGAAATCATCTCTTTTTTTTATGAAATTTTTAATTACCATGAGTTAGCTATTTAAAAAGTAGTCCATTTTTTATCTCTTGATATATAGCATCACCTTTTAACTCTTTTACTATCTCAAGTGCAAACTCCATTGCACTTGCTGGTCCATTAGCAGTGATTATATTATGATCACTTACAACTTGGCTCTTTTTATGATAACTCCCTTTTTTAATATTTGTCTCAAAAGAAGGGTAACAAGTATAGTTATCTTTTAAAACACCAAACTCCCCTAAAACCCAAGGCGCAGCGCATATTGCCCCTATTCTTTTATTGTTTCTATCTAATTTTAAAACAATCTCTTTTAATTCATTACTTTCAAGTAAATGTTTAGCCCCAGGCATTCCTCCAGGCAAAACAACCATATCAAGCTCATTTTCCTCTACATCTTTTAATAGCAAATCTGTCTTAATCTCTATGCCATGAGCGCCAACTACAAACTCCCTATCAAGCCCAGCTATTAGCACCTTTATGCCTGCTCTTCTTAAAATGTCTATCACCGAAACAGCCTCTATCTCCTCAAAACCATTTGCAAGTGGTACTAAAACAATTCTATCCATAATGCACCTTTTAAAAATCATAATTGACTTATTATAGCAAGTTTAGAAGCCCTATGCTACAATGTTTGGTGAACATTTTAAAGGATAAAAATGAGAGTAAAAATCTATTTTTGCAAAGAGTGAAACTACTTACCAAAAGCTTTCCGTGCGAAAGAAGAGATTGAAAATAGTTTTAAAAGCGCTGATATAGAGTTAATTGCTAGTGGTGGTGGAATTTTTGATGTTTTTGTAGATGAGAGATTAATTTATTCAAAAAAGAGCGCTAACTTCCAAGGCTTTGGAAGATTTCCAAAAGATGGAGAGTTAGCTAAGATTATAGGAGAGTTTTAACTACTTTCCTACTCTTTCAAGGTACTCTCCCCTTGTAGTGTCAACTCTAATGACTTCACCCTCAAGCACATGAAAAGGTATTTGAACTACAGCGCCACTCTCAAGCGTTGCTGGCTTTTTACCACCTTGTGAATCACCTTTAAAGTTTGGCGGAGTTTCAACTATCTTAAGTTCAACTGTTTGTGGTACTTCCACATCAATAGCTTTTCCATTATGAAATAAAATCTCAACCATCATTCCATCAATGATCCACTATACAGCCTCACCCGCTGCTTCTTTTGAAACAGCGACTTGCTCATAGCTAGCTGTATCCATAAACTGTAGCGTCTCTCCATCATCATAAAGATACTGCATCTATTTTTGCACTAAATTTGGTTGTTCACACTTATCGCCCGCATGAAAAGTCTTCTCAACAACCTTTCCATTTATATAAGACTTTATCTTTACTCTTACAAAAGCTGCACCTTTACCAGGTTTTACATGTTGATACTCGGTAATTTTATAAGGGATTCCTCCCATTTCAATCTTTAACCCTTTTTTTAAATCACTCATAGAGTATGTTGCCATCTTTTCTCCTAAAAAGTTTTCAAAAGTATAGCTAATTTTTAAAAAATTGACTATTTGGGCGCTAAGTCTATTTAGCTAAGGTGGGTATTTTATACATTAAACATAGTTTTAAGTAGTTTTTTTATCTTTAAATATACATTTATATGTATAAATAATCATTTATTTAACTTTTATTTACCATTTAAAATGAATTTAATACATAAAATTGTATTATTATTAAGTTTTTTAAGTATATTTAAACGAAAACACGAAAATTTAATGAGAAATAAATGGTAGAAAGCAAGAAAATAGTTAATCTTTTGCATTCAAGTATTGAAGCTTCTTTTTTGGGAAAAAGAATTTCACATAAAGAGATGGCTGATATGCTTGGTATTTCAATGAGAACATATCAAGAGTGGAGACTTGGAAATAATTCACCTATTGCAATTAAAACTATTTTTAAAATGCTTGGTTTTTTAGAAGAAGATGAAATTTTAAGACTTATAAAAAAGATAAAAAAAGGACAACCTTGAGCCAGCTTACAAAAAAAGAAAGAGATGCGCTAGATGGAATTTTCGCGTCACTTTGTAAGAAAAGATGCCCATATAGAGCATCTTTGAAGAGATTTAAAAGAGTAAAAAACTATCTAAAGAACTGCATATTGTGCCCAAATACAAGCAGGTAGTTCATTTAATGCTTTTAATATATCTTTCCCAATAGGCTCATCAACTAATATAACAGCTAAGGCCATAGAGCTATTGTCTCGGCCTAGCCTAAAGTCTGCAATATTTACCTTATGTTTTGCAAGTATGGAGCTTATCTCCATGATAACTCCTGGGACATCTTTGTTTTTAAAGACTATCATTTTACCTTTTGGTTTAAAATCAGTCTTAAAACCATTTATATTTACTATTCTTTGTTCACTCTCGCCAAAAACTGTTCCACTAACTGAGGTGAGCTCTTTATCAGTTGAGATTTTAACAGTAACCTTGTTGTCATACCCACTCTTTGGATCAACTACAAAATCAACCTTAACGCCTTTTTCTTCCGCGACAAACTGTGCATTTACATAGTTTATATTCTCGCCTAAGCTATCTTTAAAAGCACCAACTATGGCAAAAGTTAACATAGATTTTGCATACTTTGCCACATCTCCCTCAGCATGAAGTCTGATTGAACTTATAGGATATTTGTTTATTTGTGCGGCTAAATAAGCCATTTTTTGAATCAATTCTACATATGGTTTTACAAAAGATGGCAACTCTTCTTCTTTAAATGGAAGATTTAGTGCATTTGGATAACTAGTTCCCCTAAGAGCTGCGATGGCTTGTTCTGCTGCTGCAACGGCAATTTTTTCTTGTGATTCAACAGTATTTGCCCCCAAATGCGGAGTTACGCTAATGTTTTTAACATCTAAAAGAGGGTGATCAGCTGCAGGCTCATACGAAAAAACATCTATGCCAGCATATGCTATCTTTCCACTATCAAGCCCATCTTTTAAGGCTTTTTCATCAAAAAGTCCACCTCTTGCAGCGTTTACTAATCTAACACCATCTTTCATTTTAGCTATCTCATCATAGCTTATAATGTTGGTTGTCTCTTTATTTTTAGGAGTATGAATAGTGATGAAATCGCACTTTAAAATATCTTCAAAATCTTTAGTATATTTCATGCCAAGATCAGTTACTTTACTTGAAGGAATATAAGGATCATAAGCAATTATCTCCATATCAAAAGCTTTTGCCCTAATGGCAACACGGCTTCCAATATTTCCAAAACCAATTACGCCTAGTTTTTTACCACTAAGCTCAACCCCATACCATAGCTCTCTTTTCCAAACTCTATCTAGTTTTAAATGATTATGTGCTTGTGGAAAACTTCTAGCTGTTGCTAAAAGATGGGCTAGAGTGAGCTCAACTGCGGCTATTGTGTTTGCTGTTGGAACATTCATAGCAATGATTCCTCTTTTGCTACAAGCTTCTAAATCAACATTATCAACGCCAACTCCAGCCCTAACAACTGCTTTTAGTTTTTTAGATGAGTTTAAAAACTTTTCATCAACATCAGTAGGACTTCTAGTAATCGCTACTTGTGCATCTTTCATTAGATGAAGTAGCTCTTCTTTAGAAACCTCAGATGCATCAATTATCTGAACATCCTCTTTTCTTAATAGTTCAAAACCTTTTTCGTGTATGGCATCACATACTATAACTTTTTTCATAACCACGCCTCATTGAGTGAAGATTTTATAGAGTATTCATCCAATCTTTTTGAAAGCTCATTTAAAAATTTGCGACTATTTGCATTAATAAAAATCCTATTGTGTTCTTTATCTTTAATGATTGTATAGGGGGAGGAGTAGCTATTTAGAGTTTGAGTAATACAAAAGTATGAGTACTCATCGCTATTGTTTATACTTAATTGAAAAGTATGTTTCTTTTGCTCTTTCTCCATTTGCAAAGGTAGTTTAATGTAGAGCTCATTTACTGGATATTGATACTCTTTAGTTGCAACTTGGGCCATTTTTGAAACCCAAGTTGTCTTACTTGTACTCTTACTTATAGCTTTCTCTTTTATGGTTGGGGTAAGGCTAATCTTTTCACCACTAGATGAGCTAAAAAGCCAAACTAACACCCCAATAGTTGTAGTTCCTAAAACTAAAAAAAAGGCAGCTAAAGTGTACTTTTTCATTAGCTTGGAAGTTGATCTTTAAGAATATCTCCTAGCGTCATCTTCTCTTCTTTGTTTATCTCATTTAAAACTTCTCTCTCTTTAATTTTCGATAAACGACGCACAGAGAGTCTAATGCGATTCTTTTTCTCATCGATGAAAGCTATTGCTGCTTCAATCTCATCGCCTATATTTACCTCTTCTTGCTCCATATTGCCTAAATCTTCTTTTCTAATTAAGGCATCCACTCCCTCTTCAAGTTCAACAAAAATACCAAACTCTTTAACATCTCTAACTTTACCTGTTACTATGTCACCTTGTTGATGTTTTTTTGCATATTTTTGAACAGGGCTCTCTTCTAACTCTTTTTTACTTAAAGAGATTTTCTCCTCTTCGTTGTCAACTTTAACAATCTTAACTTCTACCTCATCGCCTACTTTTAATAAATCTTTACATTTTTCATTTCTATCCCATGAGGCATCTTCATTATGCAATAATCCCTCAACTGAGCCAATTTTTACAAAAGCTCCAAAGTTAGTGATGGTAGTTACTACTCCTTTTGCAATCTCTCCGATTTTATAGTTAGATTTAAACTCTTCAAAAGGTTTTGGCAAAAGATTTTTCAGTGAAACTCTAAGTCTTCTATCTTCTGGGCTAATTTCAATGACATCAACATTTATAATCTCGCCCTCTTTTATATGATCTTTTGGATGTTTTATATTTTTATCCCAAGAGATTTCAGAGATATGTAAAAACCCTTCAATGTCATTTCCTAAATCAACAAATGCACCATAAGGCTCAATGTTGCTTACAGTAACTTCAATGGCATCACCAACATCTAAGGCATCTTTTATCTCATCCCAAGGATCAGGCATAGCTGCTTTTATCGATAATGAGAGATGGCGTTTTTCTTTATCGTAACTAATGGCTCTAACAGGAACTTTGTCTCCTTCATTGTATAGAGTGCTTGGATTTACAGGCCCTTTATAGCTTATCTCGCTATAGTGTACTAATCCATCTACTCCGCCAACATCAACAAACATTCCATATGTTGTAATCTTTTTAACAATACCCTCTATAACTTCATCTTTTTCCATAAGCTCTTGAACTAAATCTTTTCTCTTTTTTCTCTCTTCATCTAAAAGCTTTTTTCTTGAAATCAAAATAGACTCATTTTCACTATCGATTTTTAATATTTTTGCTTTTATACTTTTTCCAACTAATCCTTGAGCATCTTTTATGGCTGCTTGAGATCTTGGCAAGAAAAACTCAACTCCATCACTATTTTCAGCGATAAATCCACCACGATTTTTGCTTATGATTTTTGCTTCAATGATAGTTTCATCATCTTCACTAGAGTGCTCTTTTATGAAAGCTTTAATTTTCTCTTTTTTTAGAGCTTTTTTGTGAGAAACTATTGGCCTTTCATTTCTAAAACCAGTTACTACAACTGTAATTGAATCGCCAATTGAGTATTTTGGATTTCCTTCGCTATCTAAAATTTCAGATAGATTTAATCTTCCTTCAGACTTTTTGCCAACATCAATTAAAACTGTATCATCTTTAATCTCTACAATAATACCTTCAATATTGGAATCTTTCTCTGCCTCTTTTAGAGACTCCTCAAGCATTGTAGCAAAATCACCCTCATCAAAACTCTCTTCATGCTCTTTTGCTACTTTTGTTTGAACATCAGTGTTCACCTCTGCCATCTCTATCCTTTTTTTATTTGAATTTTGCACAAAATGTGCTCTGTTTACCATTTGTTAAATATACAAAAAGTTGCCTATTATACTTGAAATTCTCTTATTTTATCAATAATTTTATTAATAATCCAATCAGGAGTCGATGCCCCTGCTCCTATTCCACACAATTTTTTATCTTCAAACCAGCTCTTTTCAAGCTCTCTTTCACTCTCAATTAAAAAACTATCATTGCAATACTCTTTTGAAATATTTAAAAGTTGCTTAGTATTTGATGAGTTTTTTCCTCCAATAATTATCATAATATCTGCCTCTTTTGAGAGCGTTCTTGTAGCTTCTTGATTCTCTAGCGTTGCATTGCAAATTGTATTAAAAACTCTAACCTCTTTATGTCTCATAGTTAAACTACTAACAATAGCTGCAAACTCTTCTGCTTTTCTTGTTGTTTGTGAAACAACAGCTACTTTAGATCCAAGCTTAATTTTTTCAAGCTCATCTGCGTGTAAGATGACATAAACTGGCCCTTTTGCATAGCTTTTTACACCCTTTACTTCTGGATGATTCTCATCTCCAAAAATAACTATGTCATACCCCTCTTTGCTCATTTTTTCGCAAATTTTTTGAGGTTTTGTGACATAGGGGCAAGTAGCATCAATTATCTCAACACCCTTCTCTTTTAGTGCAAAAAAATCCTGTTTTGGTATGCCGTGAGTTCTAATGATGGCTTTTTTAATGCCGCGCACCTCTTCAATACTCTCTAAAGTATCCACATTAAAGTTTTTTCTAAGCCTGCTAATCTCTTCATTATTATGAATTAATGGGCCAATAGTTGAAGCGTTTTTTTCACTCTCAGCAATCCTAATGGCTCTTTTTACGCCAAAACAAAACCCATAACTTGTGGCTAATTTAATCTTCATAAGCACTACTTAATCTATTTAAAATATCTATAAAATTTGGAAAAGAGGCATTTATGCACTTGCTATCTTTTATTCTCATTCCGCATTTTAATCCTGCTATTGCAAAACTCATTGCAATTCTATGATCCCCGAAACTATCAACCTCGGCACTTTTAAACTCTCCACCTTCTACCTCAAAACCATCCTCATACTCTTTACATGAAATGCCACATTTTTTTAAATTTTGAACAGTTGCGCTAATCCTATCACTCTCTTTAACTCTTAACTCTTTAGCGTTTTTTACCCTACTTACTCCAGAAGCACATGCAAAAGCTATCGCTAAGGCTGGTATCTCATCTATTAGCCATGCAATGTTTGTTTCTAAATCTACCGCTTTTAACTTAGAGTAATTAACTTCAATATCACCAACTATTTCATGTTCACCACTAATATTTTTATACTCTATATTTGCACCCATTTTTTTTAAAACTTCAAATGCTTCAATCCTAGTTGGGTTTAATAGAATTTTTTTAAGAGTGAGTGAACTCTTTGGTACTATTGCTGCTGCTAAAGCAAAAAAGAAAGCGCTTGATGGGTCTGCTCCAATGTAAATTTCTAGTGGTTTAAGTGGTTTTTTCATAGGATGAACTATATTTTTAAGCCCATCAATTTCAATTTTAGCTCCCATTTCTAAAAGCATTTTTTCAGTATGATCTCTACTTTTAAACGGCTCACTAATGGTTGAGACTCCATTAGCTCTTAATGCAGCTAGAATCATTGCGCTTTTTACCTGGGCTGAGGCTATTTTGCTATCATAATTAAAAGAGTTTAAACTACTACCTCTAATAGAGATAGGAGATAAATTCCCTTTTTCTCTTCCATCAATATTCGCGCCAATTTCACGCAAAGGATCAACTACCCTATTCATTGGCCTAGTTGCAAGATATTTATCGCCATGAATTGTGAAAAACCCATCAACCCCAGCTAAAAAACCTATCAAAAGTCTCATTGCTGTTCCAGAATTTCCACAATCTAAAATAGATGCAGGTTCATTAATCTTTGATGGTGGCGTGATGATTAAATGGTTACTCTCTTTTTTAACACTTGCGCCTAAACTTTGAACAATTTTTAAACTATTTAAACTATCTTCTGCTTCTAAAAAGTTTTCAATATATGAACTTTTATCACTAAGCAGGGCAAAAATTGCAGCCCTATGGGATATTGATTTATCTGGCGCAATATCCCAAATGGTAGTGTTAAAACTTTTAGCTGCATCAACTTTTAAAACAGTCATCTTATGGCAATACCCAAGGCTTTTTTTAACTCTTTTTGTATAAGTTCTATTGCTCCATCAACTTCACTATCTTCTAGAGTTTTTTCACTATTTTGAAATCTAAAACTCATAGTTAAACTCATAAATTCACCCAAACTCTCATCTTCAAACTTATCTATTGGGTAAAATTTATCTAAATTTGGAACTTTAGTGGCTTCAAGTGCATGTCTAATTGTATGATAAGCCATATCTTTTGGAACTAAAAAACTTAAATCTCTGCTTGAGGTTGGAAACTTTGAGTAAGCTTTAGCTAAGATTCTATCTTTCATTAGCTTTTCAACCTCGATCTCAGCTATGTAAGTAGTAGGTAAATCTAACCTGTTTTCAACCAATTTATGTACCCTAGCAATGTAGCCAATCTTTTTTTGATCTTGATATACTGATGCGTATTCATAAGGATTTGAAAGCTTATCTTCTGGGCTTGATGATTCGACTCTTATCTCTCCTATGACATGTTTAATTTTTGTAGTAAAATCAAAAAAGTTTATATCTTTTGGTTTTCCATGGTTTGAAACAGAGGGAAATTCACTCTCTCCACTAAAGATAAAACTAAGTTTAGTTGTCTCTTTTCTATTGCCATCAAACACTCTTCCAAGCTCAAATAAAGCAACGCTTCTTTTTCCATTTTTTATATTATTGCTAGCTGCTTCAAGAAGATGAAGAAGCAGGCTAGTTCTTAGAGTATTTAACTCTACTGTTATTGGGTTTGATAACTCTTTTTGTCTTTTTATACTCTTTAATCCATAAAAATCTTGCTTCTCTTTTGAGTCAAATAGATAGTGGATGGATTCAAAAAAACCAACTGAGGCTGCTTTTAGCCTAATCTTGTTTTTAAAATTGTGCCAAATAAGAGTCTCATTTATCCTTGATTTTTCAAAAAATTTAAGTGGTTTTGACTCAATATTGTCAATCCCAATCACTCTTATTATCTCTTCGCAAATATCTTGTGGTGCAAAAATATCATGTCTAAATGGTGGAACTGTAATGTTTAAAATCTCTTGTTCGCCTTTAATGCTTACATCAAATGAGAGCCATTTTAAAATGTTTACAACACTATTTTTAGAAACTTCTTGGCCTATCATTTTTAAAAGTTCACTCATTTGCAAAATAACAACTTTAGGAGGGACTTCATTGCTTATCTTTTGGCCACCAGCATATATGGTTACCTCTTCTTCATTTTCTAGCAACTTCCATAGATATAAAACTCCAAGAGCTAAATCTGTTTCGCTACCCCTTGAAGATCTATAAAAGTGTTTATCGCTTTGAAGATCCTTGTTTTTAGCACCTAAAACCGAAATCTCTTTTGTTGGGGTAAAGCTAGCCTCTATTACAACCGTGTTGCTATCTTTTGTAACTTTACAAGATGGTTCTTGCAAATAGCCAATGTATGAAGCTCTGCCATCTTTTCCAAAAACAGCATCAAAGCCTCTTTTATCTTTTTTTAATTCTATAATGGCTTTTTCATCTTTTTTCTTAAAGCATTTATAATCATATGCTCTTAGTAAAACCCCCGTTGAATAGGTGGCATAAGAGATTAATCTTTCAATATCTCCCTCATATGAAAGCTCAACTGCTGCAAGTCTTAACTCCATTAAAACACTCGATGAAATGTTTTTTTGCTCAAACGCATGGTATAAAAGATTACTCTTAATCTTCTCCTCTGCATGAAGGGTTAAAATCCTTCCAATACCTAGTAGATTATCTTCCTCTTTTAAACAACAAATCTCTTTTAATGGCCTTTTAAAAGCAGCACTTAAAT